>JAPPBK010000417.1 GCA_026705105.1 Chloroflexota bacterium
CACGCCGCGCTCGTCGGTGAGGTCGATGACTCGGTAGGGAGACAACATCAGCGGCAGGGTAACGCTGATGCCTTCTTCAGGGGCTACCAACCATCAGGTATTGAGGCGTTCTTCCAGCCATAGAATCTCCCGGATCTGCTCGGGGTTCGGGTCCGTTCCGGCGGCCAGCAGTTCGGCGCACATCCTTCTGACATCTTGTTCACGGGCAATGTTCCTCCGCTGCAGGCTGGAGTAGCGCGCGGGCCCACTTCCATCCTCTATGAGTTCGCCTCCTGCCTCGTACATGGCCAACAGACCGATGAAGTGCCGAACCCCTGATGCGCCAAGGCGAATGCGATCGCTGCCAACACTGTCGAGCCGGGCGCTGTCGGCAAGGCGTTCACGCTTGGTTCGACGAACAGTGGTCCATGTCAAGGGGTCTCCTCCTTGGTCTCTTCGTCCCGGACCGTGTGGCAGCTGCCGGACTGGCTCGCCTGTTCCTCGCGGATCATGACGCCCGCGTATCCGATTTGAACAGCCGCCCTTTCGAGTTGCGGGACGATCGACGGTCTGACCAATCGCAGCAGGGTCTGCCGTCCGTCAGCTGATGCCAACAGCTCCCGAATGGCAGCGACCACATCGGAGCCTCGTACGAGTCGTTGACTATCTGAGGGGCCCTGGAGTTCCTCGCTATCCAAGAAGACACAGTCGGCGAGGGCGTCAAATGCCAGCAGAACGGACTCCGCGACCGTGGGCGCCGAACCGTCGGCTGCGCGAAATGCCGCCGGAGGACGTGGAGATCGACTGTTCTGGTGCTGGGTCACGCTGAGCCTCCTTGCCGCTGCTCCGTCGACGCGCTTGGTGAATACGCCGGCGAAGACTCAGCCGCGATGATGCGGCACCTCGGGTGGAGGCTGCTGATTAGACAGAGCCTGTCGGGCTCGTCCTTTGCGCCGGGGATGCGAATGATCTGCACGGTCGTACCCTCCTTCGGGATGAATGGAGGGCATCCGACCGTCGAACCGGCGGAGACACGGCGAAATCGCGGCTCGGAGGCAGCTGCTGGCGGAGATGTCGAACCAGTGAGCTCATTGGTTGCCTCTTTTGGCCGCATCTTCCCGAGTGGGAACTGGCACCTTGCCGAGCTAGCAGGTTGCCGGGGCGCACGCCCTCTCTTGATGCTGTCTCCGACGTTGCCCTGACCCGACAACGATGTCAAGCGAGTTGCCGTGTGGCCGCGTTGCCGGCTTAACGAAGTTGCGCGCGGCCCTCGCCGGGTGGGCCGGCGAAGGCCTGGGCGACCTGGAGGAATTCCTCGGCTGCGCCGGGGGTGTAGCCGAGCTCGGTGTCCTTGTAATGGATGCGTTGGGTGACGACGCGGCAGAAGTCGGGCGCGCTGCCGCGGATCACACTTGCGGCATCCGGTTCGCCGCGCAACCAGGCAGCGCCCGAAGGCAGCGTCAGTTCGACGCGCAGCAGTTCGTCGTTCGGTTCCAGGCCTCGCGTCTGGTAGGCGAACTGGCGCGTGATGTAGCCGAGATGGGCGATGTGTTGCAGCCGATCGGAGTGGATTGGGTCGACTCCTGCCCCATCGAGCGCGTCGAGCCCGTGTGACCAGCACTCCATCAGCCGCGCAGTGGCGAACGAGCGCGCGCTCATGGGGGGACCGGCCCAGGGCAGCCGCGTGCGGGCATCGAGCGGGCGCAGCGCATCCTGCAGTCGCTGCCGCGCCGCTCGCCACCAGTCGACGAGCTGCAGCCGGGTCATGTGCCGTGAACTGTCTTGCAAGGCCGAGCGAGTTCCGTCTGCAGAACGCACGCCGCCATCCATCCGCGTCGTTGCGCCGGATGCGACCGCAGCCGCGTTGTCGTCGACTTCGGCCAGGTGCGCAATCACATCGCGCACCATCCAGCCGCGACAGGGCGTGTCACGCTGCCAATCGTCGTCCGGAGTGTCGGCGAGCTGCGCGTCAAGGTACTGTTGCTCGGCGACGAGATCGTCCAGGAGTTGCTGGTAGGCGTCCGGCATCGCGCGGTTGGCCGACGCCTAGCTCGCCGAAGGATTCGCGCCGAGCGGCTTGAGCTCGTCCATCAGCCAGGAAAGGCGCTCCTCGGAGAGGGAAGGCGCGTGGGACTCGCCTCGCCTCTGGCCGGGGTAACCGAAGCTGCTGCCGCCCTCTTCCTGCTGGCGGACGTACTGGCCGAGCGAGATGCGGCTGGCATAGCCGAGGTTGTTGCGCACGTACCTGGGCAGGTCGTCCCAGGTGGTGGCGTGCGCCATTTCGGCCGCGACTTCGAAGTTGACCGCATCGGCCATCTTGTCCCACTCGCCCTTGAGCGAGAGCTCGTGTAACTGCATGCCCAGCGATTCCAGGCCGTGCGCGCGGAAGACCCCGTGATAGCTGCGGGTCGAGCCGTAGAATGAGATTGCCCGGCGCAGGCCGTCGATCGATTGCTCGACCTCGGACTCGTTCTCGCCGAAGGCCATGAATCCGCCGACGCCGAAGTCGATCTCGTCCAGGCTGCGGCCGGCGCGGTCGGCGCCCTTCTTCACGTTCGGAATCACGGTCTCCATCATCACCTTGTGGGTCATGAAGCCGTGCGGCCGCAGTCCGTCGGCGCAGGCGCCGGCGGTCTGGGCCATGAGCGGGCCGACGTTGGCCAACGAGATCTTGGGCGGGTCATAGGGAATCGGTCCCGGATCGAACATCGGCGTCATCAGCGTGTAGGTGTAGTTGTCCGAGATGAACTCGGGACGCTCGCCGGTCTGCCAGGAGTGCCAGACGGCGCGCATCATGTTGAT
>JAPPBK010000442.1 GCA_026705105.1 Chloroflexota bacterium
CGCCGAGTTGATCGAGATCGCGGGCGGCCACAACCTCGAGTCCGACGCCCCCGAAGCCTTGGCCGAGGCGATCGTGAGCGGCTAGCGTCATCAGGCCGCAGTGGCTTCGATATAGTTGGTGGGATGATTTTCGCCACTCGTTACATATGCGTCACGGCTTCCATGCTCCGTTCCTCCACTGCTCCCGAGAAGTCATTCGCGGAAATACTGGATGAGCGCAATGCGCCCATGCCGTCGGCGATTGTGAGTTGAGCCGATGCTCGGCAGGCTCGCCGCGGCCGCCCTCCTGTTGGCGCTCGCCGCCTTTGTGGTCGATCAGTGGGTGACTGTCTCGCGGACTCAGGCGCAGGAGCCGGTCGGAGCGGAAGTACGCCTCGCTGCGCAAGAAGACCGCTCGGGATCCACCTCGGTCGGGCTTCAGTACCGGGTCTCCGGCAAATGGCGGTTCCTGGCCCCGACACGCAACGTCCTGCCGGCGGCTGCGATCTTCGATCGCTGGTACACCTCCTCGGGCATCGAGGTCGAGGTAACGCAGGCAAGAGCAGAGATTGGCGTGCGCAACCAGATCTGGTCTTCCATGTCCGGACCAGAACAGTTCACGATCACAATCGGCGATACGCGTTACGTCGCTCGATGCGGTCTTCTCACCCTATCGCTCCTCAGTGACGGTCTAGAAGTGCAGACCGGCACCCGGGACTGCCAGGACACCGTCACGGTTGAACCACCTGAGCTGGCGGATCCGACAGGCGTCGGCCCCCAGGTGCTCCGTATTGCGGCGCGGAGACTGTTGAGTGGCGGAATCGAGATGGGCCTGCAGCGACTGGTCGACGGACAATGGGAAGCGCTGCGCCAACCGGAGCTCCCGGTGCTCGCCGGATTCTCCGGCGCCGCCTGGCGATTCACTTCCGCGGTGCAACTGCCTCGCTTGTCCGGGCATGTCTCCGGTGAGCTGAGGCGGGGCGCAACGATCACCACGCGTGACGGCGAACTCGATCTCGAAGTTGACGGTCGCGCCTATCGCACGCATTGCGGCGTTCTTGAACTCGACATTTTGACCGAGCACGTCCTGGCCTACACGCGAGACGAAGGCTGTCAGCAGAGAGTTCCGTTACTCACGATCTGTCCGACATCCAACTGCGATGTCCAGCAGAACGCCGCCTACGCATGGGAATCGCGTCAGATCGGTTCAACCCTGGACAGCATTGAACTGACGCTGCCGCAAGCTCGTGCGGTTGTCAACGCCCTGTTCGACGATTACTTCCCTCCGTTCAATCCTCCGCGTGTGAGCTTCAGCGACGAACAGGAGCATGGCCACGGCTCCAGGAATGAAGTCGTGCTTGGCACTCGCACGCGAAACCTGGGCGCAGCGGTGCATGAGCTTGCGCATGCGTTGGTCGATCGCTCTAACGTCAGGGATGCAGGACACGGCGGCGCCTTCATTGCGATGCTGCTTGATGTCTGGGAACGGTACTTCCCGATCGTCGATATCGACGCGGCCCGCGACGACGCCCGCCGCTCCGGTCTCGAAGTCGCCTCGACGCCGCCGGCCCGCGCAGTGCGCAACGAGGCCGTTGACACCCTCAGCGCATTGCTGTGCAGTCCTCGCTTGTTCTCGATCGAGTTGTGTTTCGCGTCTCTCGGTGTGATGCCTTCGGCGACGGAGGAGTCGCTATCGGGTCGCTACGTCGGTTTTGGAGGCGCAGTCGCAGAGGGATTCTGGTGGAGTGCGCAGGAGGACGAGGATGGGCGTTTTCGGACACACTTGTCAATGGATTCGTTGGAAGCGCTGCATGGTCATTCGGTCGCCCGGCTGAGTATCGAATGCAACGTCGACAATGTGCTGGAGGTAGATGTCTGGTGGCGCGGCGTACGACAGATCCCAGCTTCGTTCACTTACCGCTTCGGCGACGGTGGTGGCACTACCGCGTCATGGCGGCAACTGACAGGAACCTGGGGCAACGACTCATGGGCCATACACCGGGCGCCGGATGCAGCATCGTTCCTATACCTACTCAGTTGGCAGGCACGGTTTGTGCTGCCACTGGTCGTTGAGTATGAGCAATTCGGCGCGAACCACCAGGCGACATTCGACATCTACAGGCTCTTTGACACGCCCGCGCAACGCAATCTGGAGCGGTGTGGTTCGGAGGTCGTCGCCACCAATGCCGAAGGTCTTGTGATCGATTTCGGTAGCGCCGGAGACGACTTCTGGTGGGGCGTGGACGAGGACGACAACCCGCCAACTACTTGGGTCGTGAAGCAGACAAACATTATCGACTCTGAGCGCAAGGCGCGATTACGGATCGTGTGCGAGGATGGCGACCTCAAGCTTGGCTTGTACTGGGAGGTTGACCGCGATCTCGATTGGACGGTGCGCTATCTCTTCAGCGATAGCGAATCGCGAGACGAGGAATGGGTCTCTGGCTGGTCCACTTGGGGCGAAACCGAATACAAGTGGACGGGCTCCGAGAGCGCCGCAAGACTGATTGCAGAACTCGCTTGGGCTGCGCAGACCGAACGATGGTTCGCTGCGAGAGTCTGGGAGCGTGACGACACTACACGCAGCTATGCAGCCATCTGGAACCTCGACGGCCTCTTCGCCACGCCCGTCCAACCTAATCTCGCCCGCTGCTCCCGCTAGACTGCGCCACGACACCGCAGCGAACGGAGCCTGCCATGCACCTGATGTACTTCACCGAACAGCCGATGTCGGCCTATGACGAGGCCGCCGCCGAGGAGGGCGTCACCGCGCTGCTCTTCTCCAACTCCAACTTCGACCCC
>JAPPBK010000386.1 GCA_026705105.1 Chloroflexota bacterium
TGAAGACCAGGAGCTCACCGCGATGGGTCGAATCATCTCTGCCCGAAAGTCAACTCGGACCGAGAGGAAGGCATATGACGAACGGCCTCGATGATCTGCCGACAAGGGTTCAACAGGATCTGCTGGCGCTCGACGAACTGGCCGACGAAGACATCGACCTGAGCGACATCCCCGAGATCACCGACTGGTCGGGCGCCGAGCGTGGCAAGTTCTACCGCCCGGTCAAGCAGCAGATCACGCTCAGAATCGACGCCGACGTGATCGCCTGGTTCAAGGCCCAGGCCCCTCAGGGCCGCGGCTACCAGACCAACATCAACCAGGCCCTCCGCGAGCACGTCCAGAGGACTGCCCGATCAGCGCGATAGACCATCCACGTCCCTGACCCCGCCCAGGGACCCGCTCGCCTTCGGAGTTACCGACGCCGATCGGCGATCCAGTCGCCAACCTCAGCCGGCAACCTCTTCAGGCTCGCGTTCAGGCAGCACCTTGCGCTCGCGGGCGTGCTCGATGGTCAGGGCGACCGGGTTGCCGTCGCAGTCCAGTTCGAGCAGCGTCTGGTAATCCAGGTCGACGTGGTCAGCGACGCGCTCGTCGGAGAAGACGAACATGAGCGTGTCGGTGTCCTCGGAGTAAATCCGATTCACGGCCTGAATCTCCCATCGACGAATGCCGTCGACCTCTGCCCAAGACCAACGATGCCTAATCCAGCGACGCTGCGAGCGCCGAACGCGGCAACAGGCGGTGCTGCAACGGATCAATCAGGAAGCCCAGCGACTGCAGCACCGTGAGGCCGAGGATTGGCTCGGAGCCCTCCTCGCCAAACATGACGCTCGCGTCCTCTGTCTCGCCGGCGACGGTGAACGTGGCGAGGCCCACGCGTCGCACAATCGACGACTCGTCGGCCAGGTAGAAGCGGCCCAATCGACGCGCCTCTATCCCGAGCCGGTTGAGGACGTCGACGGGCACGACCGACACGCTTGCGCCGCTGTCGACGAGGAAGTCCGCCTCCCAGGAACGGTCGGGGGCATCGGGATTGGCCACACGCACCGGCACTCGCACCTCGCCCATCGGCGACTCCTTGATCTGGCTCGCCAGACGCTCAATCGCCTCCGGCTCCGCCACCGCTCGCAACATCGGTCGTCTCTCCGCAATCAGGCGGGCATCCATGCCGGCCTCGGCAGTGCCCAGTCTACGTCCGCCCCGACTTCGGCGACGAGCGCCGATTCTCCCCCTCTCCCCCCGCGACAGCGGGGGGAGATGTCTCGTAGAGACAGAGGGGGGCTCCCCGGTCCCTGACCCCGCTCAGGGACCCGCTCGCCTTCGGAGTTGGTCGCATCTCCGGATCAGGAATCCCGTCGCCACACTCAGGCGGAGACCTCTTCAGCCGTGCGCTCAGGCAGCACCTTACGCTCGCGGGCGTGCTCGATGGTCAGGGCGGCCGGGTTGCCGTCGCAGTCCAGTTCGAGCAGCGTTTGATAATCGAGGTCGACGTAGTCGGCAATCGGCTCGTCGGAGAAGACAAACATCAGCGTGTCGGTGTCTTCGGAGTAAATCCGATTCACGGCCTGAATCTCCCATCGACGAATGCAGTATGCACCGTCTCTTCGTCGGGCAAGAGTACCACTCTCAACGCCCGACCACCGAGTTCCGGCACACGGCCCCAGCATCGGACTCGGCCATCCGACTGCTTTTGTTCACGCAATCGCATAGCAGACTCAGCTTAGCACCCTGACTGATTCGATATTCGAGTCCTTTTCCCATTTCTCGCACATAAACTCAAAGAGACCGTGGACCGGGGAGAGTCGTGTGATCGAAGCGATCTGCCTCCCCGCCCCTGTCAGCACTATGTCCCCGCAGGAGATGGTGCCGTTGGAACCCTCAGCTAGAGAAAGCTCTACACGCCGCCCGAAGTAGGAAACAGTGACCTTGCTCGGCAGACCTTGGAGGCTAAAGCCGAGGTTGCTTGTATGAAGCAGGCCCAAAGACGCTATCTCCGCAAGAGACGATAGGTATACTCCTCTCTTGGTGAAGAAATCATCTTGGACGAACACCAAGGGTTCCGCTCCCCCTGGGAACACCCAGATGTAGCAGCAAAGCCTCGTGAACAGATCAGCGTCTGACTTGTCCATGTCCGCGAGGATGTTGATCGTCTTCCTCGAAAACGTCCCCGGATTGTTCGCCTCCCCTGCAAGAATGCGAGCCCAGATGTCCTGCATCTGCTCGTCCGACACCAAGCGCGACTTGTCGAAGAAGTTCCTGAGAAAGTCGTCATCGATTTTCTCGGGCTCGGCATCTTCGCTGAGGTGAGGAATAGCCTGGTGGGTGATGCTCTCGATGTTGATCTGGTTCTTCGTTTCCTCTTCGATGAAACGGTGCGCAGCGCGCTGTTGAAGCTCGGTAATCTCGATTTCTGACTGCGCGACAATCAGGTTCGCTTTGGCGTTCGCCTTTGCGACTCGCTGGATCTGCCACGGCTTGGCGATACCGCCGACTGCGTCGGACACCCTCTCGATCAACACCGTCGCCGGCTTGGTCAGCCCCGCAGCGGTGCCCGCAATCAGTTCTCCCACCATGGTTGTCGACCTCCTCGTGATATCGCTCAAGGCACTGTATCAGCACGCGTGTGCTGGTGTCGAATCTTAGGCCTCGCGCAGGAGCTGCGCTGGTTGGATTCCCGCCTGCGCGGGAATGACGGGAGCTGGCGGGTGACCGTCTTTTGCTTGGGCGGTAGAGTGAC
>JAPPBK010000431.1 GCA_026705105.1 Chloroflexota bacterium
CCTCCGTCACCCAGAACGCCGGCGCCGCCAGCCTGCATATCACCTTCCGCCGCTCGAGCTACCAGGACCGCTGGGCGGAGTTCCGTCGCGAGCTTGAAGCCCAGGTCGCGCCGGCGTCGGTGGAGTTGTACGTCGGCTAAGCTCACCTGCACGGGAGCGGAAGGGGACCGGTGTCCCCCCTAGTCTTCAAAACTATTGCGGGGCGGCCCGCGCCGTCTCGGGTGGGTTCGACTCCCATGCGCTCCCGCCATTCAAACGTTGCCAGCAATCCGATCCTTGCTTCCCCCTGGGGGGGGGGACGCCGTCCCGTAGGGACTGAAGGGGACAGCGCAGGCGTTTGCCCGTTGGTCGGAGCCCCCCTCTGCCTTCGGCATCTCCCCCCGCTGCGCGGGGGGAGAGGGAGTCAGGGCAGCGCGTCGATCACGGCCTGGGCGAAGTCCTCGGTGCTGGCCGAACCGCCCTGATCCGGCGTCAACGTCCGACCCTCGGCGTACACCGCGTCGATCGCCGACTCCAATGCGGAGGCCTGGTCGTGGTGGCCGAGGTGGTGCAGCATCATCACCGCCGACAGCATCGTCGCGGTTGGGTTGATCCGGTGCATCCCGGCGATGTCGGGGGCGGTGCCGTGGACCGACTCGAAGTAGGCCCATTCCTCGCCGAAGCAGCCCGACGGCGCGAGGCCGAGGCCGCCGATCGTGCCCGCGCCCTCGTCGGAGAAGATGTCGCCGTAGAGGTTGGGCAGCAGGACCACGTCCAGGTCGTGCGGCGAGGCGACGAGGCGGCGGGCGAAGTCGTCGGCGATGAACGACTCGAACTCGACGTCCGAATAGCCGGAGGCGACTTCGGCCGCGATCTCGACGAACCAGCCGTCGGTGCGGGCCAGGACGTTGGTCTTGGCCGAGCAGGTCAGCTTGCCGGGATAGCCCTCGGCCTTGCGCTGCTGCGCCAGGCGGCAGGCGAAGTGGGCCACCCGCTCGACGTTGGCGCGGGTGAAGTACTTGATCGCGTAGCGGCCCTCGGCCTCGGCGAAGTGGCTGAAGCCGCCCGGCACCTGCGTCCGCGAGACGCCGCCGAATCGCGGCCGGTCGGCCAGGCCCGAGGCCGCGACCTCCGACAGGTCGCCCTCGATCCCGGCGTACAGGTCTTCGAGGTTTTCGCGCACGATGATGTAGTCGATGCCCTCCGGCTTCGCCATCGGCGAGCGGAAACCGGGCCGCCACTTGATCGGGCGCACGTTGGCGTACGTCTGCTTGCCCCAGCGGAAGTAACCGACCCCGGGCGTCTGGCCGTTGGTCGAGCCGAACAGCACGGTGTCGCAGCGCTCGGCCGTGTCGATCACCAGTTGCGTGCCCTCTTCGCGCGACATCCGCGCGGCGAAGTCTGCGCCGTCGGGCATGACTTCGAAGGCGATCGGCAGTTCCATTGCCTGCAGCACCGACATCGAGGCGTGCACCGCTTCGGGCGCGGCGTCGTCGCCGGGCAGCACGCCGACGGTCGCCCCAGTTGAGCCCGTGGCCATGATCAGTCGTCCTCCCGCGTCAGGTAGCTGGATTCCAGCGCCCGGAACCAGGCCTCGTCGACCGCGGTCACGCGGCCCAACTCATCGAGTATCAATCCGAGACCCTGGCGCTGCATCAGGTCGATCAGCTCGTCGCCGTCGATCAGACGCGTCCCGTCTTCCGACTTCTCGGCCTCGCTCCGCGCGGAGGCCGAGAAGTCGCCGTTGGTGATGTACAGACCCTCGTAGTCTTCCTCGTCCATCCGCGCGTGCAGATCGCGGATCTGGTTGGCGCCCAGCGACCCGAACGAGCGGCGGAAGATCACATACACTCCGACGCCGTCCTCGCCGCCGGTGGCGACGCACTCGACCGCGCCGTCGAACGCGGTCCGCCTGACTTCGATGTCGGACAGTCCGATGGCCGAGAGGAACTCAAGGGTGAATCGCTGGAAGGTGTCGGACCCCAGGTTGCGGATCATCGAATCGACGCGCGAGCGCCACTCGAACTCGCTCATCAGGGGCGCTTCGGCCACCTCGCCCTCAAACTCGACCCGGCCGTCCATCGCCTCAGCGTCCTCAGCAGCTCGCTGCTCCGCCTCGCGTCGCTGCCGTCCCCGCCGCATCGTGCGCCAGCCGAGAAACAGCATGGCCAACACCAGGGGACCAAACTGCACCCAGGCAGGCGCCGTCTCGCCCTCCTCGACACCCGCAATCCGAGCAAGGATTGCCCCGCCAATCATCAGAATCAGCAGCGCAACGAGGACATCAACGAGGACAGATCGCATGCGAAAACTCCTACGCTCAGATGCTCACGTTCATCTAGGCAGACTACTCGGCTAGGCGATCCTGGAGGTTGGGGGCAGGGCGGAAGAAGTACTGGCGGTGATTACCGTGGCGCACGAACAGTCCCTTGTCGACCAGACCCATCAGGTCGCTTCGGGCAGTTCCGTTGGCAACGCGGAACTCGGTCCGATGCCCAACGACCGTGAACTCAGCCTGAGAGCCACGCAGTGCCCGATCCAGAATCACTTCCTGGCGATGATTCAGATCGCGGCGTTGCTGGAGAAGTAGCGCCGCAGAGGCTGCCCGCCGCGACTGTCGTGCAATGTAGGACTGCAGCTGGTCGGCGGCTCGTTGCAGGATCGCGATTTGGTGAATCAGGAAGTATGTCGCGTCATTGGCGTCGGCATGTACGTACTCGTAGGCACGCGAGTAGCGGCTCGG
>JAPPBK010000091.1 GCA_026705105.1 Chloroflexota bacterium
AGACTCACAGCATCGTCCTCCGCGCCTTGAACCTGCTCCTGCTTGAGTGCGCGCAGCCGAAGCAGATCGTTCTCTGCACGTTCACGGAGAAGGCAGCTTTTGAGATGCGGGATCGTCTCACCGCGGCGGCACACAGGGTTGGATACAAGGGCAACCTCTCAGAGCTGACTGCCTCAACCATCCACAGCTTTTGCAATCGCGTCCTCACCCAGCACCGCCATCGTACGGAGCTCGGTCACAACTACGAGACGCTGGATGAACTGACGCAACTCCTTTTCATCATGGAGCACTTCGAAGAGATCATTGGGGAGAGGGAGAACGACCGTTTCCTTGGCCGGTGGACGACCCGCTGGACAGCCATCACGGGCGCACGCGGTTACTTCGACAAGATCACCGAGGAGCTCGTCGACGCCGAGCAGCTCACAAGGTCCGCCGATCCTTTCCTCGCCGCGATCGGCAACGCTTACTGTCGATACGAACGTGCACTCATCGGCGACAACCGAACCGACTTCGCGCATCTGCAGCGCCTCGTCTACGACATGCTCGAAGATCCCACGACCGCCAACGCCGTAGCCGGCGACATCCGGTACGTCCTCGTCGATGAGTATCAAGACACCAACTATATCCAGGAGCAACTCCTTCTCAAGCTCACCGAGATGAGCCGCAACCTGTGCGTGGTCGGCGATGAGGACCAAAGCCTATACCGCTTCCGCGGGGCGACGGTACGGAACATCCTCGAGTTTCCGCAGCGCGTGCCCACCTGTTCCGCCATCAAGCTGACGACGAACTACCGCTCCCATCAAGCCATCGTCGAACGATACGACCAGTGGATGTCCTCGGCCGATTGGTCGAACCGGAATGGCGAACCGTTCCGCTACGACAAGACCATCGAGGCCCACGCCTCAGGAACCCATCCCGACTACCCATCCGTGATCGGCATCTGGGGGCGTGACCGTCGTGACGAAGCCGCACGGTTTGCCGACCTGATTGAATTCCTGAAACAAAACGAGGTCATCGCAGATTACTCCCAGGTCGCTCTTCTTCTGCACAGCGTACGTGAGAATCACAGCGGCCCGTATCTCGACGCCCTGGAGGCTCATGGCATTCCGGCCTTCTGTCCGCGGGCTCGCACCTACTTCGAGAGTACGGAGATCCGCGACCTCGTCGCCTGTTTCGCGGTGCTCTTCGGCTGGCACGGCAACGGGCGTGGGAACGTGGGCGGTGCCGTGGCCCGGCTGGCGACTTACGTGGACGACGCCATCGTCCAACTCGGTCGCCGGTTCGGTGCCCCTCATCCGCTCGCCGCCGCCCTGCAACAATGGACCACCGAGATTGCCCAGCTTCAGGCGGGCGAAGCGCTTGACCTGCGGCCGGCCGACTACTTCTACCACCTGCTTGCGCTCGAGCCGTTCAAGAGTGCGGTGCGTAACGAGAACGTCGCCCGCAACCTCGCGATCTTCTCACAGCTCCTGAACATCTTCCAGAGCTACTACCACTACACCGTCATCACGAACCGGAACCGCGAGATTGTGCGGTTTCACCTCTTCAATAGCTTCCTGCGCCTGCTGCATAGCGGTGGCATCAACGAGTACGAGGACCCGGACCAGCCTTTCCCCAAGGGCCATGTCCAGGTATTGACCATCCATCAAGCCAAGGGGCTCGAGTTCCCGGTGGTCGTGGTCGGCTCGTTGTCCGCTAGGCTCTCGAGCTCCAAGCAGCTCGACCGGCACCTCGGCCCATTCTACCACCGACCACCCTATGAGCCGGAGAACCGCATCACTCTCTTCGACCGAATGCGCCTCCACTACGTCGCTTTTTCGCGACCACAGAAGGTGCTGGTGCTCACAGCGCACGACTCACCCAAGGACCACTTCGCGCCCGTGTGGCAGGGGTTGCCCCAGTGGCCTTACGTGCAGAGGGGGCTACTCGCCGCCCAGCGATTCGAAGTTCACGAACGCATGCCAACAAAGAAGACCTACAGCTTCACAGGTGACCTCAAGATCTACGAAACTTGCCCGCGCCAATACCAGTTCTTCCGCGAGTACGACTTTACGCCCTCTCGCTCGGCGGTGATCTTCTTTGGCCTCCTCGTGCACCAAACCATCGAGGAAATCCACCGTATCGTACTCGACGGCCACCTCGATTCAATTGACGAGTCGCGAATCCGCCAGCTCTTTGACCGCACGTTCCGCTTCCTTGCCATGAGTGACGTGCGTCCGATCGGCGACCGGGCTCGGGACAACGCGCTGGAGCAGGTCCTGAACTACTTCAATCAGAACCGCGATGAGATGAGTCGGATCATCGAAACCGAGGTGGATGTGTCCCTCGAGAAGGATAGCTACATCCTCTCCGGCAAGGTAGACTTGCTGCTCGGTGGCGACGGAAAGCTGGAACTGCTGGACTTCAAGACTTCCCCGAGGCCCAAGGACAGCCCCGAGTTGATTGCAGCCTACGAGCGCCAGCTCTGTACCTACGCTCATATATTGGAACGCCGCCACGGCCGGCACGTAGACCGCCTGCTACTCTACTGGACTTCCGAGCCCCGCAAGCAGGATGCGTTGATGGTTCTGCCTTACGACCCCATGCGCGTGGATGAGGCGGGCCTCTATTTCGACAAGACGGTCAGCCGTATCCATGCGCGTGAATTCGCGGTGACAACGGCGCCCGAAGCAACGATCTGCAAGGAATGCGACCTGAGGATGCTATGTCACGCTGAG
>JAPPBK010000275.1 GCA_026705105.1 Chloroflexota bacterium
CATACATCCGCACCGAGTACTCGTCGCCGTTCATCAAACGCACACGCACGGAGTCACCGTCGATCACCCGAACCACGTCAACCGCATAGTCCTCTGCCATGCCGCAGAGGATACCTGCGTTACCCTCCCCGCCATGACTCGACTACAGATCGCTTCCGACCTCTCACTCGACGTCGTCGACCAGGGCGAGGGCCCGTTGGTCGTCCTGATTGCCGGCGGCATGATGGACATGGACCAGTGGGCGCCGGTCGCCGATGTCCTGTCCGACTCCTACCGCGTCGTCCGCTACGACCAGCGCGGGATTGGTGAGTCGGACCAGCCGACCGAGGGCTACACCGTCGATCAGTTCGCCGAGGACGCCGTCAGCCTGATCCGAACGCTCGACGCCGGACCCGCTGTCCTGATTGGCAACTCGCTCGGCGGCACGGTCGCGATGGGCGCCGCCTTCGCCGCGCCCGAACTGGTGCGCGGCATCGCCACCTGCGCCACCTCCGCAGGTCCGACCGGGCCGCCCACGCCGCCCGAGTCGATGCAGCACATGATGCGGGGCGCGCAGCTCCCCGTCCCCCAGGCCGCCGCCGCGATGATGGACATTCTCTTCGCCACCGATTTCATCGACGAGCACCCGGACATGCTCGACGACGCGGTTGAAAAACGAAGCAAGGGCGCGCCGATGATCGCCACCCTCGGCCCGCTCCAGTCCGTCCTGACATTTGACCCCATCGAGCGCCTCAAGTCTCTCGACATCCCGATGCTCGTCCTCCATGGAGAAGAGGACCTGCTCGTTCTCCCCGACCACGCCCAACTCCTCGCCGACGCCGCCGGCACACAAGCCAAACTCATCCCCAACGCCGGCCACGCCCTGGTCGTCGAACAGTCCGGCGCGGTCGCCGACGCCCTGACCTCATTCCTCAGCGGTCTCTGACTTCCCCTCTCCCCCCGCGCAAGCGGGGGGAGATGCCGAAGGCAGAGGGGGGCTCCGTCCAGTCGAGCAGCCGCTGTCCCGAACGCCTCGCTACACCTCCAGCTCCGGACGTTGCATGATCCAGTCCGTCGACTGCTCATACGCGTGCGCCACCCGACAGACCGTCGCCTCGTCGAAGTGCCGGCCGCCGATCATCAAGCCGATCGGCATCCCATTGCGGTCGTAGCCGCAAGGAATCGAAATCGCGGGAATGCCGGTCACGTCGTACGGTGCCGTCAGTCGCGCCAGCTCCGCCATCGGATCGCCGTCCTCAATCAGCGGTGCAGTCCGCGAGCAGGTCGGAGAAATCAGTACATCCACCTCCTGCAAGACATCGACCGTTTCGTCGATGAACTTGCGACGCAGGCGCTGATCGTTGATGTACTCCACTGCAGAGACTGCGAGACCCGCCTCGATCCGTTCCAGGATGTCGCCGTACTCGTCCCGCCGTTCGCGCAGCCACTTCTCGTGATAGGCCGCCGCCTCGGCGATGATCGTCAATCCGCGCGGACGACCCGTCTGCAGCGGCATCTCGACCTCGGTCACCGTCGCGCCCATGCTGCGCAGGTGATCGACCGCGATCTCGCAGTGCTCGATCACGTCCTCCTCGCAGCCCTGCCAGAGCATCTGGCGCGGAATGCCAATGCGAATGCCGTCCACGCCCTCGACCAGCGTCTCGGTGCAGTCGCCGACCGGCACGTCGGCGCTGCCGGGGTCTTCGGCGTCGTATCCGGCGATAGCGTTCAGCACCAGCCCGGCGTCCTCTACCGTCTTGGTCAGCGGACCGACATGATCCAGCGTCCACGACAGCGGCAGCACGCCACGCCGCGACACTCGCCCGTACGTCCCCATCAGACCGGTCACGCCGCAGACGCTGGCCGGGATGCGGATGCTGCCGCCGGTGTCCGAGCCCAGCGCACCCAGCGACGATCCCACAGCCACCGACGCGCCCGATCCGCCGCTCGAACCGCCGGGCGAACGCGACACGTCCCACGGATTGCAGACCGGGCCGTAGTGCGGATTGGCGCTGGTCGTGCCGAAGGCGAACTCGTGCAGGTTGAGCTTGCCCGGCATCACCGCCCCGGCCTGCTTGAGCTTCGTGTAGACGACTGCGTCCGTGTCGGGCACGCGATCGCGCAGGAATCCACCGCCGCCGGTGGTCGGGATGCCGGCCGTGTCGACCAGGTCCTTTAGTGCCACCGGAATGCCGTGCAACGGACCCAGATCGCGCCCGTCACGCAACGCATCGTCCGCCGCCGACGCCTGTTCCCGCGCCAGCTCGGCCGTCACGGTGATGTATGCGTTGAGCAGCGGCTCGGTCGCCTCCAGCCGCGAGAGCACAGAGTCCGTCAGCGCAACCGCGGTCAGCGAGCCATCCCGAAGTGCGACGCCCGCCTCGACGATCGAGAGGTCATACGGTTCACGATGATCCATCTCAGCCCTCCGCTCCGCCGCGCAAATCGCCGACGTCATAGCGCAGCCCGATCGCCGGCTCGGTCTCGCCAAGATCGGGCAGGGTCTCGCGGCTCAGCACGTTCTTCAGTGTTCGAGTCACGATCGGCAGCGCCCGCTCCAGGTCCGCCTCGCTCGCCGACGCGCCCAGCGACTCGGCAAACGCTGCCAATGCCTTAAGGGGTGCCTGTGGTGAGTCGGCCATGCCAGCTCCTCTCCCGCTCAGGTTTGCGCTAGATGATACGCGCGCGACCCCTATCCTGCCCTCATCGAGTTCGCATCCAGGAACCCAACGACCAC
>JAPPBK010000469.1 GCA_026705105.1 Chloroflexota bacterium
CAACCAGGCCGCCGAGGTCGCGGGTATCGCCGCCATCGAACATGAACACGAGATTGGCAAGCAGATTGACGCCATCCGCGGCATCCGCGACCAACTCTTCGATGCGCTGCGACAGGTTGACGGCCTCACGCCGCTACCGTCGGAGTCCAACTTCATCCTGATTGGCGTCGATCCCATAATCGGAAGCGGCGCCGAGCTACACGATCGCCTCGCCGCCGTCGGCGTCTTCACCCGCACGTATGGTGACCCTTGGCTGACGAACTACCTGCGCATCTCGATGCCCCGCGCCGACCAGCTCGACATCTTGCTTGACAGGCTCAGCTCCGTCCTCTGACACACTATCCTGCGCTCGCCCGATCCTGAGCCGAGGAGGATGCGATGCGCATGTCCGAACCACGATTGCCGCCGCTGACGATTGAGACCGCGGAGGGCGAGTCGAAGGCGCAGCTGGAGCGCGCGGAGGCTCGCGGCGGTCCGGTGCTCAACATCACCCGCACCCTGGCCCACTACCCAGAGCTCTCGTCCGCCTGGGGACGCTTCGCCCGACACGTGCTCGGCGAGTCCTCACTGCCCGCTCGCGATCGCGAGATCGTCATCCTGCGTATGGGTTGGAACTGCCGGTCCGGCTATGAGTTCGGGCAACACCGGCGAATCGGCCAGCAGGCGGGCCTGTCGCTGGATGAGGTTGAGCGGGTCAAAAGCGGTCCCGATCACGAGTCCTGGTCGACTCACGAGGCTGCTCTGCTGCGCGCCGCCGACGAACTGCACGCCGATGCGTTCATCACCGACGCCACCTGGAGCGCGCTCGCCGAGCGCTACGACACGAAGCAGATGATGGACGTTGTCTTCGCCGCCGGCCAGTACAACCTCGTCTCCATGGCTCTCAACACCCTCGGCGTCCAGCTCGAACCCGGCACGCCGGGCCTCGAACTCGAATAGGCAGGCCCTATGCCCGGACCGCTTGGCGGACTCCGCATTCTCGATTTCACCTGGGCGCTGGCCGGGCCGTACGGATCGATGATCCTTACCGACCTCGGCGCGGATGTGTACAAGGTCGAGCACGTTGAGACCAACGAGCGGCATCGCGGCGCGGGGCCGTACGTGCACGGCGTCTCGACATACTTCTTCAGCGTCAATCGCGGCAAGAAATCGGTCACGCTCGACCTCAAGCGTCCTGACGCCGTGCAGATCGTCAAGGACTTGATTGACCCGGCGGCGGGCGGCATCGACATCTTGACCGAGAACTTCCGCCCCGGCGCGATGGCGCGGCTCGGACTGGGCTACGACGACCTCGCCGCTGTCAACCCGCGTCTGATCTACGCTTCCACTTCCGGCTTCGGACACACCGGCCCCTACCAGCACCGGCCCGCAGTCGACGTCATCGTCCAGGGCATGGGCGGCGTGATGAGCATCACCGGACATCCGGGCGGGCCGCCCGCGCGCCCTGGCTACTCAATCGGCGACATGGCCGGCGGCATGTACACCGCCATCGGCGTGCTCGCCGCCATGCACGAGCGGGAGTCCTCCGGCCTCGGCCAACACGTCGATGTCGCGATGCTCGACGCGCAGGTCGCGCTGCTCGAGAACGCCGTCGTCCGCGCCGCCAACACCGACGAAGTCCCCGGCCCGATCGGTACCCGCCACCCGCTGGTCACGCCGTTCCAGGCCTTCCCGACCCTCGACGGCTGGATGGTGATCGCCGGCGTGAAGGACTGGCAGCTCTTCTGCGCCAAGATCGAGCGCGACGACCTGCTCTACGACGAGCGCTTCCAGACCAACCCCGACCGCACCGAACACCACGCCGAACTCGAACCGATTCTCAACGAAGCATTCAAGAAGCGCACCACTGCCGAGTGGGAGGCCGAGCTCGAAGGCGTATGCATCGCCGCCCCGATGAACACGCTCCCCGAAATCATCAATGACCCGCACATCCAGGCACGAGGCATGATCGCCGACCTCCCGGTTGCCACAAGTCGGCAAAAGGGCCAGAAGACGATCAAAGTCTCCGGCTCTCCCGTCCACCTCTCCCGAACCCCTATCCAGCTCACGAAAGGAGCCGCCGCCATCGGCGAACACACCCGCGAGGCGCTGCTACTCGCGGGCCGGAGCAAGTCGGAGATCGCCCAACTCGCTGCGGACGGCGTCGTGTCAGTGGATAGCTAAGCCGAGAGTCGGAAGGCGACGGGAGAACATCATGAGAGACTATGAACATTACGCGCTAGATCCGATTGGACAGTTCCGCCGCCATCCAGCCAACGCTGTGTGGGGTGAAGATGGAGCCGATCGCTACCTTCGCAGCTTTCCCGGTGATTATGCAGAGTGGGTTGAGAAGCAGATCGAGGTGGATCCGTACCTCTCGACTCCCTTGCGAGAAGATCTTGAGGATGCGCTTGACAGATTCGTCGAGCGTTATCGATCTGGCAAAGTGCCTCCCAAGGATGCATGGGCTGGCTGGTGGTTGCAACCGCGTGAATTTGCTCGAGGAATGATTCGACTTGAGTGGGAGCTCCACTACCAGCGAGATCTGCCGGGGAATCGCAAGGCCACCTCGGAGGGCCGCAAGGCTACTCCAATCGCCAAGCGCGATCCAGCCATTCAAAGTGATGAAGAACGAGAGTTGCAGGACGACATCCAAGTGTATCTGTCGGCTGTCGAAGGACTTGAGTGGTGGGATACCTCGAGAATTGGTCTGAGCGGGTATCCAGATCTG
>JAPPBK010000137.1 GCA_026705105.1 Chloroflexota bacterium
GGGGCGGAGTATCAGCAGCGCGTGCCGTGGCGGATCGTGGCTCGCGTTTGCTAGGGCACGACCGCACCGGGCGCTCGGGCGAGCGAGTGGCAGCATCCGTCCTCGACTTGAACGACTTGAACGGTGGGCCTGTTTGCTCCACGCTGCGTCGACAGTCGTCGAAGTAGATCGCAAGGTGACAAGACGATGACCGAATCCGGCTACGACCCCACGACCTACGAGCCGCTCACCTTCCACGACGCGGCGGAACGGTTCCGCGTCGGTGAAGACACGCCCAGCGACTACCTGGAGCGTTGCCTGGCGACGATTGAGGAACGCGAGCCGGTCGTCCAGGCCTTTGCCCATCTCAATCCGGTGCTGGCTCGGGAGTCGGCGGCGGCGAGTTCGCAGCGCTGGGCCGCTGGAGCGCAGCTCTCGCCGATCGACGGCATGCCGATCGGGATCAAGGACTTGTTGGAGACGAAGGACATGCCGACCGAGTTCGGCTGCGAGGCGTGGCGCGGCAACTTCCCCAACCGCGACAACGCGGCCGTCTGGGCGCTGCGCCAGGCCGGCGCGGTGATCCTGGGCAAGACCGTGACGGCCGAACTCGGCGGCTCGCACCCCGGTCCCACGAGCAACCCGTTCGACCCGACGCGCTCGCCCGGCGGCTCGTCGTCGGGGTCGGCGGCCGCCGTGGCGGCGAGGATGCTGCCGGCGGCGATCGGCTCGCAGGTCGGCGGATCGATCATCCGGCCGGCCGCCTGGTGCGGCAACGTGGCGCTCAAACCGAGCCAGGGCGGAATCAACCGAGGCGAACGCCAGGCGACCAGCATGAGCACGCACGGCGTCCACGCCGGTTGCATCGAAGACATGTGGCAGGTCGCGATTGAAATTGTCAAACGCGCCGGCGGCGATCGCGGCTGGCCCGGTATCCAGGGCCCCGAGGCGACGCCCGCGCCGCACAAGCCGGCGCGTGTGATCGTGCTTGAGACCGAAGGCTGGCCGGATCTGGACGAGTCCAGCAAGCAAGGATTCGCCGGGCTGCTTGATCAATTGCGAGAGCAGGGCGTCGAGATGCTCGGGCGCGGCGACAGCCGACTGGTCGAGTCGCTGGAATGCGCAATCGCAGACGCCGGCCGGGTCTGCAACTCGATCACGAACTGGGAGAATCGCTGGGCGACGCGCAATCTGCTCGACCAGCATGCCGACGGCGTCAGCGAGCGGGCCAGGGCGGCGCTGGCCCACGCCGAGTCGATGTCGGTCGACGACTATCGGGCAGCGCTGCTGGCCCGCGACCTGGCGCAGCAGGCTCACGCCGCCGTCGCCGCCGCTGCCGACGCGATCATCACGCTCTCCTGTCCCGGACCGGCCCACGTCTGGCAAGGCGATCGGCCGGGCGAGCCGCTCGCTCCGCTGCCGACGGGCAGTCCGGTCTTCAACTACCCCAGCTCAATGCTCTTCGCGCCGGCCGTGACGATGCCGTTGTTGAGCGTGGGAGGCATGCCGGTGGGCGTGCAGGTGTTCGGGCAGCAGGGGCAGGACGCGGCGATGACGTCAATCGCGCGTTGGATCTCGGACTCCGTGTCGCCGGTCGCAATCGCCTAGTGCATGACCAGGCCGCCGTCGACGTTGAAGGCCTGACCTGTGATGTTGCGCGCGCCGGGTCCTGCCAGGAAGCGGGCCATGTCGCCGATGTCCTCCGGCTCGTTGGCCCTGCCGATGGGAATGCGGCGGTCGCGCGCAGCTTCAAGCTCGGCCATGCTCTGGCCTGAGCCTTCGGCACGGTCCTGCATGTTGGTAACTGAGAGATCGGTCACGGTGACGCCGGGGCAGATGGCGTTGACGTTGATCTCGTGCCGGGCGAGCTGATGCGCAGCGATCATGGTCATCGAGAGGACCGCGCCCTTGCTCGCGGCGTAGGCGGCGTTCGACGTGCCGGCGTAGCCCTTGCCGGCGATCGAGGCAATGTTGACGATCCGCCCGCCGCCGCCTTGCTCAATCATCTCCTGGGCTGCGCGCTGCATACAGAAGAACACGCCCTTGGCGTTGACCCGGTGGATGCGATCCCAGTCCGCCTCGGCGATGTCCATCACATACAGGAAACGCGTCACGCCGGCGTTGTTGACCACGATGTCGATCCGGCCGAACGCATCTCTGGCCTCTCCGATCATGCGATCAATCTGAGCGAGATCCCCGACATCGGCGTGGATCGACAGGCCCTCCGGTCCGAGCGCCTGGATCTCCTGGCTGGTGTTCATGGCGTTCTCGGCGTCGATGTCAGCCGCGGCCACGTTCGCGCCGGCCTCGGCGAGGCGCAGCGCGATGGCGCGGCCGATGCCGCGTCCCGCTCCCGTGACGATCGCGCTTTTGCCGGCGAGTTCCATAGCCGCACGCCTTTCTCGTGAATCGGTGTGCTGAGCCTAGATTCGGGAACAGGGAGTTTCAACGCCGAGCCAGGCAGACGCTCGCCGCTCCGTCGAAGTCCCTATCCTCGTCCCGACACCGATCCGCGTGAGAGAGAGCCCGACATGACCACCGTTAGCCAATCGCCATCGTCCACCGTTCGAGACCGGCTTGACCATCCGATCATCGACGGCGATTCACACATCGTCGAGTTCATGCCGACCTTCTTTGACTACCTCAAGGATGTCGGCGGCTCCGAGATCGTCAAACGCTACCGCGACTCCAGCGTCAGCCGCCGCTGGGCCGCGATGAGCTGGGACGAG
>JAPPBK010000406.1 GCA_026705105.1 Chloroflexota bacterium
GATGGCGCAACCCAGGACCGGGAATCAGTTCTCGATTTCGTCCAGTCCGGCCCACTTTCTCGAACCTAGACGTACCGAGTTGCGAATCACTTCGCTGCGTTGCAGACGGAACAACCGCTGCGATCTGTGATCTGACGCAGGCCGATTGAGCTGGGAGTGGTCAGTCTCATGGCCTACCTGCCGTTGTCAGACTCGGCCACGGCGAAGAGCGTTGGGCCGGTGAGCACTCGGAGTAGAGTACGCCAGTCGCTCTCGACGACCGGCTATGGTTGTGGGTTTCGTCGCCAGTAGCCCACCATGGATACTTGCTCAGCCGGCATCCCGAGACAATCTCTGAGGTAGCTCTTCAGCTCTCTCATCAGATCAAACTCTCCTGCGCCCCACACGTAGTCAGCTTCATTCAGTGTCCAGCCTCGCAGCGCGGCCGGCAGTTTCGACTGGTGTGCCTCCGGCCCGTCTAGCCGATTGATTGTCAGGCCCCTGAGCTCGGGAAGGTCCAGGACGGTATCGGGATCCAGCTCGACGATCGCGTCGACGCGCGCCCCAATGGGTCCAGCGTCGAGTATCGAGGCGATGGCCGGGAGCGCTGTTTCGTCTCCGATCAACAACTGTCGTTGTGTCGAGGGTGGCGGAGCGTAGGCCATGCGCGGACCCCACAATGCGACGGGATCGCCTGGTCCGGCCTGCTTGAGCCAAGTCCCCACCTGTCCCTCGTGTCCGTGCTTGACGATGTCGATGTCGAGTTCGGTCACATCCGGGCGGTGATGCCTGACCGTGTAGTAGGCGCCAATCGGCTGCTCCGACTCCGGCATGGCCTGGTACTGGCTCCACTCGAACGCGGCGTCGATCGTCAGGTCCTTTCGCCCGGTCGGGGGCAGCAAGAGGTAGAGAAACTGATCGGGGCCAATCGAGCGGAAGTGCGCGAGGTCGCCGCCGCGAAACGTGATGCGCGTGAAGGGATGTGCGAGCTGTTCAATCCGCGCAACCGAAGTGATGAAGGTCTTGATCGGCAGCGGTGCATGTACCGGGGTCTCTTCAGCTTCGTTGGACATGTGGCGCTCCTCGCATGGTTCCGACTCTGCCGGCCGGAGCCATGATGACTCCAGCCGGCAGAGAGGAGTGGTTCAAGCTAGGCGAGTTGCCTCATCCGACATCGTTGGATGAGTCGATCACCTCGGCGATGTGATTCAGCACCTTGGCGATCCCGGCGTAGGTGTAGACCCGGCCGGCGATCGGCCAGAGGCTGACCTGTTCGGCTTGCACGGCGGGCAGCGTCGCCCAGAGCGGGACATCGGCCTGCAACCGCTCACCCTGCAGCGGATCGCGATCGTCGAGCAGGATGTGATCGACGTCGTACTTGTCGATTGACTCCAGGCTGAGGAACTCCCAGTAACCGCCTTCGGTGGTTTCGGTGCGCAGCACGTCGACCCCGAGCGAGACGTAGTAGGAGAGGTCAGGCCAAGGCGGCGGATCGGCGACGTAGAAGGTGTCGGTCGAGGCCGAGGCGAACATCAAGGTAACGCCGGGGCGCTCAGCGACCGCGCTGCGGACGGCTTCCTCAGCGGCGCTGAAGGTGGCCTTGTCTGCTTCGCTGCCGCCGGTCCCGCCAAGCACGAGCGAGAGTTCCTCGAACCGGGCAATGACCTGCGGCGGCAGTTCATATCGGGTTGATTCGTGCCACGTTCAGTAGCGAGTAGCTCACATCAGGGTTCAGCTGGGCGTTGACCTGTTGCCGCTCCTTCTCCTCATCCGCGTCGAGTTGCTGGAGCACAGCCTGAGAACGTCGAACATTCTCCTCCCAGATGGGGATGACACGGCGATCTCCCTCGTCTGTGGACGATCTCAGCCGCGCCAGCGTTCGTTGATCGGCATTGTGACGACTCTGGGCGCCCTCGCGCTTGTATGAATACAGGCTCGTCACTCGCTCAACTTCTGTGGAGTGGCGCGCTTCCGCGGCCTGGCTCAGCTCTGCCCACTCCTGATCGCGTTCGCCGTCGATCGTCTTCCGGGCCGCTGCGATCGCGGCAGGCAGAGTCGGCAACGCTGTCTGGAGGATTTGATTGACGTCTCGATGCGGCTCTTCACGATGGTCGAGTTCACGTGACCGTTTCACCAATTGGCGGCCCAGTTCGAGATCAACCCGCCCGTCGTCATCAACGAAGACAGAGATCACCCGCTCATATGGCTGGCGTCCCCTGGCCCTCAACCACCAGTTGAATTGCCAGCCAGGTGAGACGTGAGGCAGAACGTACCACGGGATGTTCCGCACCGCTGTTGCACCCTCAACTGAGTCGCTGGTGACTCGCTGGACAAGTCGGTCGATGATCGCATGTCCGAAGCCCATGTACTCGATCGATACGCTGTCGACGCCAACCTGAGGGTCAAAGCAGACCTTGCGCCGTTCTTTGCCGTCAATCAACTCGCGCTCCTCCTGAGTGAACGGCGGATGGAATTGAATCTCCCGATGGCCCTCCGCCTGCGGCTTTCCGATGTAGGTGCCAGCGGAAGCCAGCATGCCTGTCAGCATCCGCTCAACGGCACTCTGCTCGATGCTTGTTCGCTCTACGCGGCTGATCAGTTCTAGTATGCCTCTGGAGTAGCTGCGGTCGTCAAGCACGAAGTCCTCCATCTGCAGTTCGGCTTGACGGCCTCGTCGGACTTGCGCCTCGTGCCTTGCACCGATCTCTTCAAGCGCTCGGTCTCG
>JAPPBK010000187.1 GCA_026705105.1 Chloroflexota bacterium
TGATCGTGATGCCCTTCTCGCGTTCGAGATCCATGGAGTCCAGCAACTGATCCGACATCTCGCGACGGTCGACCGTCGCGGTGGCCTCGATCAGACGATCGGACAACGTCGATTTGCCGTGGTCAATGTGCGCGACGATGCAGAAGTTGCGGATGCGGTTGGGATCCATGTGGGCAAATCGTATCAGTCAGCGGACGAAGCGCTGAGCGCCCGATACGCAGAACGGGGCCTTGCGGCCCCGCTCTGACTGGCTGCCAAATGACTGAATGGTTAGACGCGGTGGCAGCGGACGAAGTGATCCTCGACCACTTCGCGCCACTCCGGGTCTTCCTCGCGGCAGATGTCGATTGCGATTGGACAGCGGGTGTGGAAGTTGCAACCCGGCGGCGGGGCGATCGGGTTGGGCACATCACCGGTCAGGATCAACCGTTCACGCCGCCGCTCCAACGCGGGGTCGGGAATCGGCACCGCAGAGATCAACGCCTGCGTGTAGGGATGCAGCGGGTTTTCGTAGAGTCGGTCGGACTGCGCCAGCTCGACGATCTTGCCCAGGTACATCACGGCGATACGGTGCGAGATGTGCCGCACCACGGAAAGGTCGTGGGCAATGAAGAGGTAGGTCAGACCGAAGTCGGCCTGGAGGTCCTCGAGCAGGTTGATGATCTGCGCCTGAATCGACACGTCGAGCGCGGAGACCGGCTCGTCGCAGACGATGAACGCTGGCTCGACCGCGAGCGCTCGGGCGATGCCGATGCGCTGCCGCTGTCCACCGGAGAACTCGTGCGGATAGCGACTGGCAAAGTAGGGATTCAATCCTACGGTCTCGAGCAACTCGCGGACGCGCTCTTTGCGCCGTCCCTTCTGGAGGCCGTGGATGACCATCGGCTCGGAGACGATGCTGCCGACGCTCATGCGCGGGTTCAGCGATGCGTACGGGTCCTGGAAGATCATCTGCATCTGACGCCGGTAGGCGCGCAGGTTGCGACCGGACAACCCAGTCAGATCAACCGGTCCGCCGGCCGCGACCTCGGGCGTGAGTTCCTCATCCTCGCCTCCGGCGCCATTTTCCTCTGCACCGATGTGCGAGGTGTAGCGCGGCGGCGACATGAAGACCTGGCCGGCGGTGGGCCGGTAGAGCTGCAGAATGGCGCGCCCGGTCGTCGATTTGCCGCAACCGGACTCGCCCACGAGCCCAAGCGTCTCGCCTTCGCGCACGGCGAACGAGATTCCGTCAACCGCTTTGATGTCGGCGACCTTGCGCTTGAGCAGGAGCCCTGCCGTGACCGGGAAGTACATCTTGAGGTCCTGAACCTCAAGCAGGGTGTTCTCGTGCGGCTCGGTGCGGCCACTGCCCTCATGTTCAACCAACGCAGCAGCGGCCTGGCTGACCGACGCCGCAGCGGCGGCGCGCATCTGCTCCGGCGTCATCGTGCCGACGGCGGCTTCTTCCTGGGACTGCACTTCTTCTTCGGGCTGAGCGTCCTCGGCCTCGGGAAGCTGTTCATTCTCAGACATTGGCAGTCTCCTCTTCCAGGATCTCCACGGTGTGGGCGCTGGCCAGGATGCGGTCGGCCTCGTCGGCAACCGCTTCCGACTCCCAGCAGGCAACCAGGTGTCCGGGTGCAAACTCTACGAGTTCGGGCCGCTCGCTCGTGCATTGGTCCGTGGCAAAACGGCAGCGCGGCGCGAAAGAGCAGCCGTCCGGCAGGTTGGTCAGGTCCGGAGGCGTGCCTTCAATCGGGATCAATCGTCCCGTTCGGGCGTCAAGTCGAGGCACCGATTCGAGCAGGCCCAGTGTGTAGGCGTGCTTGGGGCGAGCGTAGATTTCGGTCGCGTCGCCGCTCTCGACGATTCGCCCGCCGTACATCACGTTGACGCGGTCGGCATAGCGGGCGACCACGCCCAGGTTGTGGGTGATGACGATCACGGCGGTGCCCAGTTCGCGGCTCAGGCGGGCCATGACTTCGAGCACCTGGGCCTGAATGGTCACGTCGAGCGCGGTCGTGGGCTCGTCCGCGAGCAAAAGCTTGGGATCGCAGGAGAGCGCCATCGCGATCATCACGCGCTGGCGCATGCCTCCCGAGAACTGGTGAGGGAAGTCGAACAGCCGCTGCTCGGCGGCAGGGATGCCGACCATATTGAGCAGTTCGATCGCCCGCTCGTTCGCCTGGGTGCGATTGAGACCCATGTGCAGCTCGATCGCCTCGGTGAGCTGCCGTCCGATAGTCAGCACCGGATTGAGCGACGTCATCGGCTCCTGGAAGACCATGGCGATGTCGTTGCCGCGGATTTCACGCATCCGCGAGTCATCGACAGCCAAGAGCTCTTCGCCGTCGAACCAGACTTCGCCGTTGACGATTTTGCCGGGCGGATTCGGAATCAGGCGCAACAGCGAGAGCGCCGAGACGCTTTTGCCGGAGCCTGACTCGCCCACCAGTCCGAGCGTCTCGCCGGGCATCAAGTCGTAGGAGACATCGTTGACCGCCCTCACGACTCCTTCGGATGTGAAGAAACTCGTGGAGAGATTCTGGATACTCAACAGCGGGTCAGCCATAAGAGAACTCCTTTAGCGACGCCTCTGGCTCCGGTCGATGCAACGACCCGGTCGATGAATCGCCGAGTCGAGCCTGGCTATGGGGATTGGTGGGGAAGAGGAGACTCGAACTCCTACGCCTTGCGGCACATGATCCTAAAT
>JAPPBK010000410.1 GCA_026705105.1 Chloroflexota bacterium
CTCCGATCATCCCTCTCCCCCCGCTCTGCGGGGGGAGATGCCGAAGGCAGAGGGGGGCGCCGGCAACGAATGGCCCACACAGAACCTGAAGCGCCCGGCAAACGCCGAGCCTGGCTGCTCGCGATCCGACCGCCGACCCTCCCGGCGGCGGTCGCTCCGGTGCTCGCCGGGACCGGGATCGCCGCCGTCGACGGCGACTTCGAGGTCGGCCGCTTCTTCCTCGCTCTGATCGGCGCGGTCTTCATCCAGATCGTGGTCAACTTCGCCAACGATCTCTCCGACTTCCGCCGCGGCGCCGACACGCCTGAACGCCTGGGCCCGCCGCGAGCCGTCGCCCAGGGCTGGCTCTCGCAGCGCGAGATGACCGTCGGCATCACCCTGGCCACCGCCGCCGCCCTGATCGTGGGCATCGTGCTCATCCTGATCGTCGGTTGGCCCATCCTCGTCATCGGCGGGGCGTCGTTGATCGCCGCAGTGACATACACCGGCGGACCGCTGCCCTACGGCTACCGAGGTCTCGGCGACGCAATCTGCTTCCTCTTCTTCGGCTTCGTCGCCGTGATGGGCGCGGGATACGTCCAGATCGAGGAACTGACATGGGAGCTCGCCGCCGCCTCGGTGCCGGTCGGCTGCCTGGTCACCGCGATCCTCGTGGTCAACAACCTGCGCGATATCCACACCGACCGCGCCAGCGACAAGCGCACCCTGGCCGTCCTGATCGGCGAACGCAGCACCCGCATCGAATACGCCGTCCTGGTCCTCGGCGCATTCGTCGGCATCGCACTCTTCGCGTCGGTCCAGCTGATTCCTTACTTCTGTTTCATTGCACTCGCCGCGGTGCCAATGGCGCTGTGGTTGACGCGTGAAATCGTCAACGGCCGCTCAGGCGCTGCGCTCAATCCCATGCTCAAGCGGACGGCGCAGCTACACCTGCTGGTCGGCGCGCTGATCGGTCTGGGCGGCGTCATTGCCGGGCTTTAGTCCAACCCAAGAATCAGTCCGACAGCGATCCCTGTTGCTGTGAGCTGGAGTCCAGCTACCACAGCCGCGGCGCGCCAAATCTGGGCTTCGATCCGTGCAGCCATCACTCGCATCTCTGCGCGTACAAGGTCGAGAGCTTCGCTTGACACCAGCGGCGTGAACTCGTCTTGGAGTGCATCTGTCATCTCGCGTGCAGGTTCGTCGCCAAGGTGCGGGCTCAGGATGTCCACAAACCGCAGCCGATTGATGATCGCCATTGCACGCCTCCCACGACACCAGACCTGTTTACTGTGACCTCAGAATAGCCAGAGGAACAACCCATGCCAATCTACCGACTCGACGCCTCGCAGACCCTCTCCACCGACATTGACACCGCCTGGGCCTTCTTCTCCGACCCGCGTAACCTCGCCGTGATCACGCCGCCCGAGATGCGATTCGAAATCACCGGCGATCCGCCCGCCGATGTCCATCCCGGCCTGATCATCACCTACCGACTGACCCCGCTCCCGATCCTGCGGCTGCGCGTTTCGTGGGCCACCGAGATCACTCAGGTCGACGCACCGCACCGTTTCGCCGACGACCAGATCGCCGGGCCGTACGCCCTCTGGCGTCACGAGCACCGCTTCCGGGAAGTCGACGGCGGCGTCCTCGCCACCGACCAGGTCCACTGGTCGCTGCCCCTCGATCCTCTTTCGGCGCCAGTCGCCCAGCTCGCCGTCATCCCCCAGCTCCGACGCATCTTCCACTACCGCGCGCAAGCCTTGCGTGAGCGCTTCGGCAACGCCAACAGCACCGCTCCAAGCCTCCGCATTCGCGCCCTCTAAACAGTCCCTGCTTCACGCAGGGACCCGCTCGGTCCCCTCTCCCCACCCTCAGGCGGGGGGAGATGTCCCGTAGGGACAGAGGGGGCTCCCCACTGACTCCTCCTCCACCCTCATCCGACTCGCCGAGTTCGAAGACCGTGGCCCCGGCGTCACCCAACGTCTCGAGCAATGGCAGCGCGAATGCCAGCGACGCTACGGCCCGATCCGCTGGGCCGCCGACCGCTCCCAATCCGCTTGGATCGACCATCAGCGCCGACAGGGCATACACGTCGTCCCCGCCGCCGGCAGCCCCGGCTCTGTCCTCTACGGAATCAACCTCGTCCACGAGCGCCTGGCCGCCGTCCCACCCACCTCCTTCTACACGCCCGACCTCACCCGGTTCCCCCTGCGTATGAGCGAGTACGTCTGGGAGCAGCGCGAAGACGACCCCGATCCCAGACCCCGCAAGCGCAACGACGACCTGCTCGACGCCGACCGCTATATGCACGAACTGGTCGAGTCCATCCCCCGTCCCGTCCGCCCTGGCAGCATCCGTCTCCCACAGTTCCAGTACGGTCGCGTCGCACGCTGGAGTGAACCATGACAGTTCAGCCGCTGTACACCCAGATTGACACTGACGCCGCGTGTTCAATACCTTGCCCCAGAGACCGCCTGCCGCACGGATTGTCGCGCAGGCCGTGACCGTGTCTACGAACGGAGCTGACCGTGAAGTTTGAGTTCTTCCATCTGATGCCCTATCGGGACCTGCCCCCTGACTTCGCCGAGACCAACAACTCGGTCTGGGTCGACGTTGATTCCAAGCTCTTCGACCCGGCCAAGGCGCACGAGATGTACAACGACGGCCTGGACGAGCTCGAAGCCGCCGCCGCCGCCGGATACGACGGCAT
>JAPPBK010000246.1 GCA_026705105.1 Chloroflexota bacterium
GCGCTTGGACGTGTTGTAGTACCAGAAGAACAGCGACCGCTCATGATGCGGTTCGAGTGCGAGGGCAGTCCGAGGTACTGCACCGGCAGATCGCGATGGAGCGCGACGAAGTGCTGCTCGACCCCGAGGAAGAGAAGCAGGAGCTGATCGCCATCTACTCCGCAAAGGGACTGTCTCAAGAGCTGGCCGAACGGGTCGCCGAGGAGCTCTCGGCGAACCCGGAGTCGCTGATAGACACGATGGTCCGTGAAGAACTCGGACTCGATCCCGAGCATCTCGGAGACCCCTGGAAGGCGGCGATCAGCTCGTTCGGCGCGTTTTCCGTCGGCGCGCTGATTCCGCTGATTCCGTTCCTGGTCTGGCACGCTTCGGGCTGGACCGTCGACTACTGGGCGCTGATCACCGGTGTCGTGGCCAGCATTGTCACGCTTGCGGTGGCTGGACTGTTTACATCGCTGGTCACCAGCCGCAACCCGCTCTACGCGGCCGCCCGATCGGTGTTCGTCGGCATGCTCGCCGCCGGCGTGACCTTCGGCGTGGGCAGCCTGCTGCCCTTCGATCTCTAGCAGGCTGCTGAATCACCTGCACCTCGTCATTCCAGGCTCTGCCTGGAATCTCGTTCCCTCTGCTGCCTGAACTGGTCGGGCGAGATCTCCGCGTGCGCGGGAATGACGGAACAAGGGGTCGCGGGACGTTCACAGCACTCTGCTAGCCCGCCTAGAACAGTCTCGACAACTCTTCGTCCGGATCGAAGTTGTCCACGTCGACTCCGAACTCTCGCGGCAGCTCCGCGCCGAACGCCTGGGCGTCGCGCTCAAGGTCGAGCTGTTCCACGCGCGGATAGAACTCGGACGCGGGCATGCGCTCCGGGAATCCGAGCGCGCAGAGACGCTGTCCCTGGTCGGGAATCTCGCTCAGCGCCTCGAAGATCGCCTGGCCGTGCGCCAGCACAATGATGTCCGGCGCATCCCCGTCTCCGCCGCGGAACGCGCGCGCTGCCAACAGCCCGCAGATGAACTCCTCGACCACCGGTCGCATCGGCTGGGATTCGTCGAGCTTGACCGGACTCGACGTGTAGCCGATGTCCTTGAGCGCGCGTCGAAAACCGGCGTGGCCGGGCGCGACGTGTGCGAACAGCGCCTTGACATCGCCGCCGGCAGCCTGCGAACGGCTGCGTGCATACTCCAGCACGGTGCCCCAGTCGGGTCTCGTCTCGGGATTCGGCTTCTCGCCCAGGATCTCGCCCAATTCCTTCTCGATGCTGCGGCCGTCGACGATCAGGTACATCTCCCGTGACTCGCCGGTTTCGAGCCGGGTGAACACGGGTGGAGGCGCGGGCGCAGAAACGGCAACGCTCCGATCCAGCGTCGGCTGGAACGCAAACTCGTCGTCCGCCTCAAATGCCCCGTCCGCGTCGTCCTCGTAATCGACCCGCGGCAATGGCGTGCGGAAGAGCCGGGCGTCGTCCTCGATGTCGTAGAAGTCGATCTGCCCCTCGATTTCGGCGTTTTCCGGCAGGAACTCGGTGAACCCGAACACGGAGACCCGCTCCGCCTGGTCGGCCAGATGCGGCAGCGAGGCGATCAACTCCTCGTTGTGCGTGCCGACGATGATCTGCCACTCCTGGTCCGGCAGAGCCGCCTCATTCAGCCTGGAGATCCGCTCGCGGATCAGGTCGGCGCAACTCTGACCGGGCACGAAGCGGTCGCCGAGCGCGATCATGAAGCCGGACGAGCGCAGGAAATGCATGAAGCCCTGCTGACCGGGCGACCAGAACACGAACGTGGCGTGATACGGCGCCGGCCCGCAGTTCTGCTTGACGAACGCCTCGAGGCGCCGCCAGTCGGGCCGGGTGTCGGGTCCGGGCGGTTGTCCGATCACGCGGCCCAGCGTGCCGTCAATCGAGGGGCCGTCGACGAACACGTAGTGTCCGCGCGGCGATGCGGTGGGGAGGTCAGAGTGCTGCAGTGTCATGGTGGTCGGCTCATTCGCGTTTGGATGTGCAATGCATGATGGATACACGCCTCGTCCGCCGGGTTGGGAAATGGCAGGCGGCTTCGGCTGTCGGTCGTGATCAGCGTATCGTCAAATCCGTCCCCGTGCGCATCGCGGTCGGATCCGTCTCGCCCGCCAGGGAGACCTGTCCGCAATCGCTCATTCCGTCATTCCCGCGCAGGCGGGAATCCACCCGGCTATCTGGTCAGCGAACAGGAACACGTCCCTCCCCCCCGCTCCGCGCGGGAAGATGCGTCAGGCCACGTCCCTCACCCCCGCTCCGCGCGGGAAGACGCCGAAGCCCGCTTCCCACTCCCTCCGCTTCGCGCGGGAAGACGCCGAAGCCCACATCCTTCTCCCCCCGCGAAGCGGGGGGAGATGCCGTAGGCAGAGGGGGGCTCCCCCTACTCCGCCGGCGATACCACCGCCGTACTCAGCGTCTCCGCCCCCGCCCGATGCAGCGCCTGGACCGCGCCGCCCTCGTGCAGCAGCGACGCCCAGACCGCGCCCTGGGGCACGTCTTCCGTAATCTCCGCAGGCAGGATCACCTGGGCGCCGTTGGCCGAGAGGCTGACCTGCGCGCCGTCCGCGATGTTGCGGGCTGCGGCATCGGCCGGGTGTATCTGCAGGGAACCGGAGCGCTCCAACAGGTCGGCATTCACTTCACCGCGCGCGGCGGACAGGCGGTCGGTGT
>JAPPBK010000216.1 GCA_026705105.1 Chloroflexota bacterium
ACTCGAACTCGTAGAAGATCACGTCGGCGATTTCACCCTCTTCGGGCTGGACGCCGGCGGCGCCGACCAGGATCAGGCTGTCGAGGCCGTGCAAGTGCATCGCGGCGAGTTCGGCCGCGACCCAGCCGCCGAAGCCCATGCCGACCATGTGGGCGTCGTTGTCGATGCCCATCTTGTGGACGGCGCTGTGCAGCATCATGGCGATATCGCGCGGGTGCCGAGCCCAGACCGGGCGCTCCGACTGCCCGTAGCCGGGCATGTCGATGGCGGTCACGGTGTAGTTCTCGGCCAGCAGGTCGTAGAAGGGGATCCAGCCGGGCGAACCGGTGGAGTGGTGGAAGACGACGATGTTCGGGCCGCTGCCGTCCTGCAATGCATTCACCTTGAGTCCGGCGACCTCGACCGCGATTTGCGTGTGTGTCTCAGTCTGTGTGGTCATACGCGTGCTCCTGGGTCCCTGCCTGGGAATGGATGGCTGGATGGGACTGGATCGTCGCTTGGACGAACTAGTTAGGCGCAGGCTAAAGGCCAATCGAAGGATGGGCAATTGGCGGACGGCTCGCGGTTGGGTCGGTCGTAGCATTGCAGCATCATGCTTGGACTCCTGCGACTGCTCCGACTCGCGGCACTGCGCGAGCTGCGAGGCGGCTGGGCGCTGATGATCGCGGCGTCGGCCCTCCTGATCATCGCCGCCTCGCTGGTGGCGTTACCGCTCGTCTTCCGAGCGGCCGCGTCCGACCTTGCGTTGCGGGAGACGATTGAGCAGTCCTCCCGCGCGGTCCACTTCGCCGATCAGTCGCGCGGGTTTCGCCCGCCGGACCCGGCCGACTTCGACGCGGTGACGGCCACGTCGGAAGAGATCGAAGAGCGGCACCTGTCGCGTTTTTCGGGATTCGTCGGCGACTCACGGCGGATCATGGAGACGCCGCGCAGTTTCGCCCGCTTTACGCGGCTGGACAACGGGATCAACGAGGCGCTGCTCGTGTACCTGATGTCGTTCGAGCGGTTGCAGCTGAACGCGCGGCTGGTGCGCGGCGAGTGGGCCGAGGCGGCGGACGAGGTCGTGATCGGCTCGAATCTGTCGGAGAAGCTGGCGATCGACGTCGGCAGCGTGATCCGCTTCAGCGAGGAGCAACAGTTTCTGATCACGGGCGTGATCGAGCCGGTCGTCGCAGACGTGACGAGGGTGCTGGGCCTGCACTACACCGACCTGTGGTTCGACTTGCAGATCAACATCACGCCGGGCGGAGCGGAAGAACCGTACTTCGGCCTGTTCTCCAGTCCCGAAACGCTGGTCAAGTTCGGCGCGCCGATCACGCACCGGATTCGCACGGAATGGCACACGGATGCGTTGAACTCGGACGACGTGGAGGCCGCGGTTGAGTCGCTGAGCGCCTGGGAGCAGCAGCTCAACCGGCTTGAGGGCGGCTCGGCTGCGGCGCTGCTGCTGACGACGTTGCAACGGTTTGCGCGGGAGGCCCAGTTCTCGGCCGGTCAGTCGCTGCTCGCGGGACTGCAGATTGCGGCGGTGGCGATGTTCGGGGTGGCGCTGGTCGGCCGGGTGATGGCGCAGCGGACTCGGGTGGATCGGGAGCGTCTGGCGGCGCGGGGCGCGAAACCCTGGCAACAGGCGGGCGCGCAGGCGATGTTGGGCGGACTGGCGGCGGTGCCGGCGGCGGCGCTTGGCGCGCCGCTGGCCGCATTCGCGTTGAGTCATGCCGGTCGGCTGGACGCGGTGGCGCGGGTCTCTGGCGGTGAGCCGTTCGACACGCGGCTGACCTGGGAAGCGTGGGCGCTGGCAGTGGCCGGCGCGTTGATCGCCTGGGTCGCCTTCGCCGCGCCGGCCTGGTTCGACTCGCGGCAGCGGGAGAATCCGCGTGTCGCCGCCGGCCGACCGCGTCGGCGCTCGCTGATCCAGCGGGCCTGGCTCGACGTGGCGCTGCTGGCACTGGCGACGGTGCTCTTCCTGCAGTTCGAGACCGAGGCCTCGGGCGGCGCGTTCTCGGCGTTCGAGTCGGGCGGGATGAATCCGGTGCTGATGCTCAGTCCGGGACTCCTGCTCCTAGGTGCGGCGCTGACGATCATGCGTGTCGCGCCGCGCATCTGGGGATTCGTGGCGCGCATGCTCTCGCGGCTGCCGATTCCCTCCTGGCTCTACCTGGGCGTGCTCAATGTCGCTCGGAATCCGACGGGGCCGATGCTGCTGACGGCGCTGACGGCGTTCATCACGGCGGTCGGCCTGATCTCGGCGACCTACGCCTCGACGATCCGTACGGTCGAGCGGGAACGGATCGAGTACGAGGTGGGATCGGACCTGCGCGGCGTGTCGATCGGCGGCAACCTGTCCAACTCGACGGTCGGACGGGTGACGGAACCATTGGAACGGCGGGACGGGATCACGTCGGCGGCGGCGTACCGCGGGATCGGTTCGATCGGCGGCGACCGCGAGGGCAGCCGGGTGGTGCTGCTGGGACTGCAGACCAGCCGGGTCGGCGAGACGGTGCTGCTCGACGACGATCTGCTGGGCATGCCTTCGGAGGAGCTGTTGTCGGCGATCGCGCGGGAGCCGGGACGGGTTGGCCAGGCGCTGCCGGAGGGCGTGGAGGCGTTGACGATTCGCGTGCGCAGCGATCCCGGCAACAGCAACCTGGAGATGGCGGCGCGGGTGATCGACGCGCACGGCCAGGTCCACATGCGACAGTTCCGCAGCAACACGGCGACGACGGTAGATGACGAGTGGCAGACGCTGGAGGCGCCGTTCGCCGGGCTGTCACAGCCGCTGCGGATTGCGGCGATCGTGCTGCGTCCGCAAGCGCGGGTGGTGCGAGCGCCGACGGGCGCGCTGTTCATCGCCGGTCTCGAAGCTCGGGTTGGCGAGCAATCGCTCTCACTTGAGGCATTTGACGAGGCCGCGCCCTGGATTCCCGCGTCGAGCGGCGCCGCGGAAGACCGGGTCATGTTCTGGGGCGGCAACCTCGAGTACCGCTGGTCGCAGCTCGATGCGAACGACGAGCGGATCATCGTGCGCGAATCCCCCAACCTGCCGGTCAATGCGGCGATGGATCGGGCATCGATGGAGGCCGCCGACCTGGAGATCGGCGATGTCGTGCCGATTGTGCTGAGCAACACCAGCGTCCCCGTGCGGATTACGGCGGCAGTCGATTACTTTCCGACGCTGAATCCGGCCCAGGGCGGGTTCTTGATCGCCGACTTGCTGGCGTTGCGCAGCGCGGCGCTGGTTGCGGCGGTTCGCGCGGTGCTGCCGATCACCGAGGTCTGGGCGCGCACGAACACCGGCGCCGCCAACGTGATCGCGGGGGAGCTGCTGGACGACGTGTACCTGTCGAGCACGGTGCTCAACTCCGACGCGAAGATTGCGGCGGCGGAGTCGGATCCGCTGCGCTCGGGCGGGACGGCGGCGCTGTTCGTGGTTGGCTTCATCGGGCTGCTGGTGGTCGGATCGGCGGCGCTGGTCTTCACGATGGCCGCGGCCGGCGGAGAGCGGGCGCGCGAGTTCGCGCTGATGCGGACGGTTGGGTCCGGGCGCGCGGGACTGACGGCGCAGACGGCGGTCGAGGTGGGGCTGGTGCTGATCGCGGGGATTGGACTGGGCCTCGGTCTCGGACGCGCGGTGGCGGGCGCGCTGCTGGCGTTCCTCGACGTGACCAGCGACGGAGTCGCGGCTGCGCCGCCGACGGCGCTGTCGGTCGACTGGGCGCTGGCCGGGGTCGGGGTGGGCGTGGTGGTCGCCTGCGCGATCCTGGGCACCTCGGCGATTTCGCGCTGGGCGACGGGACGTGAGGCTGCGCCGCTGTTGCGGGAAGGCGCCGACTGATGGCCGGGCAGTTGCCAGGTTCGCAGCCGGCAGACACGTCTCGACGAGGCGAGACGACGCGCGAGCTGGCGCTGCTGGCGGTGCGCCGGATTATGTCCGCGCCGCGGCTCTCGGCGGTGCTGCTGGTCGGGGCGTTGCTGGCCGTCGGACTGGCCAGCAGCGCGCCGATATTCATCGAGGCCGTACGCGACCTGGGGCTGCGGCAAACGCTCGCCGACGCGGACCCTGCCTCGCTCGACCTGCGCGTGGTCCGCTCCAATGTCTCGGCCAACCCTGAGTCGGTCGACTCGGTCGAGACGGTGATTCGCACCGAGGCCGACGCGGCTGTTGGAGAATTCAGCGTCGGGCGGATGGTCGCGATCCGGACCGGCGGCTACATCCTGCGCAGCGACGATCAGCCGTTCAATCCGCCCGACCCGCCGCATGCGACGTTCCTGGCGCAGAACGATCTCGACGACGCGGCACTGCTCTTGGCGGGTCGGCTGCCGGCGGTTGCCGAGGGCGTGATTGAGGTGGTCGTCGAGACCCAGCAGGCGGCGCGATTCGGACTCGACGTGGGCGGCGAGCGGATGGCGCAGCCGTTCTGGCTGGGATCGCAGCACGAAACGCGCGTGCGAATCGTCGGCCTGGTCGAACCGTCACCGGATGAGCGGCGTTGGTCGACGCTGGATCCGATCTACCTGCCGGTGGCCGCACGCGACTCCGAACTGCGCTTCTGGACCACCCGCGAGAGCATCCTCGGCATCCTGGCGGACCAGTCGCCGACGCTGCGGCTGACGCTGTTGCAGCGGTACCGGACTGACCTGGGCGACGTCTCGGCGGCGCAGGCGTCGGCTGCGTCGGAAGCGCTCGAACAGATGACACGGCGGATCGCGCAGGCGGTCGACGGCGTGCAGCAGGAGACCGAGCTGGTCGACACGCTGGTTGGATTCCGCGAACGATTCCAGTTCGCGCAGTCGACACTGCTGATGATCGTGCTGCAGCTCGTCGGCGCGGTGCTGGTCTATGCGGTGGTTGCCTCGGCGATGCTGGCCGAGCAACGCACCGAGGACACGGCCTGGCTGCGTTCGCGCGGGGCGCGTCAGCGCGACGTGGCGATGCTGCACGTGGTCGAGGCGGCGATCCTGACCGCGCCGGCGATCGTGCTGGGGCCGCTGATTGGCGTGGGCCTGATCAGCCTGCTGGGATTCGTCCCGCCGTTCGATCAGGCGCTGTCGGACATCGGCCTGGGACCGTTCCTGCCTGCGCCGCTGCCGGCCGAGTCGTGGTACCTGGCGCTGGGCGCGGGCGCGCTGGCGCTGATTGCGCAAGCCGTGCCGACCTACCGGGCGACGCGCCAGACGATGGTCACGACGAGGCGAGAGCGGGGTCGTCCGCCGGCGTCGTGGACGCAACGGGCGCTGATCGACGCTGCGGTCGTGGCACTGGGGTCGCTGCTGATCTTCGAGTTGCAGTGGGCCGGCGACCCAATCGACTCGCCGCTGGTCGGCGAGACGCGGCTGGACTGGCTGGCGGTGGCGACGCCGACGGTGCTGCTGTTCGTGGTCGGGCTGATCGTGCTGCGGCTGTTCCCTCCGGCGATGCGGGCGCTGGCGCGGGCGGCCTCGCCGCTGCGCTGGCTGACCCTGCTGCTGGGCGCGTGGTATCTGGGACGCACGCCGACGCACTACGCGCGCACGGTGCTGCTGCTCACAATCGCGGGCGCGCTGGCCGTGTTCGCGGCGTCATTTCGCACGACGCTTGACGCCTCTTACGACGACCGGGCCCTGCACGCGGTCGGCGCGGCGGTGCGGGTCCAGGAGCCGCTCTCGCAGTCGCTGCCGTTCGCTGAGATTGCCGAGTTGACGGGGCAGCCGGTTGCACAGATCCAACGCGTGACGGGCACCTTCGACGGCGACGAGGACTCGGGCAAGCTGCAAATCGTCGCGCTGGATACCACCGTGGTCGCGTCGCAACTTCGCGACGAACAGGTGGAGTGGTCGATCCTGCCGGATGAGTTGGCAGCGCTCAGCCAGCCCGACGACGGCGCCGAACGTCCCGCGCTGGAGTCGGGCGGTCGCATGAGTTTGCATCTGACGCCGGTCAGCGTGATCCAGGACATCAGCGTGGGGATCAAGGTGGAGGACGCGATCGGCCGCTACTGGTGGTACCAACTCGGCGAACTTGAGGCGTTGGGCAACGAGTCCATCGAGCTGAGCGCGACGCTCGGCGACGAACCGACGCTCTACATCCCGCTCGAAGGCGCTCGACTGGTCGAGCGGCGCAGCGCCTGGCGACCGGGCGTCGAGGAGCGTCCCGAGTGGCCGCTGACGCTGGTGTCCGTCGATATCGCGCTGGCCCGCGCGCCGGGCGTGGTCATGCTGGATCGGCTCGAGTACCGCTATGGCGGCGACACGCGCGTCCTCGCCGATTTCGACCCGGAGGTCTGGCAGGCGATGCCGTTGTCGGCGGGCGAAGATCCGGTCGACAGTCTGCAGTCGACCGAGGATGGCATGCGCTTCCGTTGGGACGGCACGCCGACCTCGCTGCGCGGCGTGCACTACCGGAGCGATACGTCGCCGCTGCCCGTGCTGCTCTCGGCGGCGGCGATGGAGCAGGGTCGGCTGCAGATCGGTGAAGAGGTGAGGCTGCGAATCGGTCCGACGCCGATGAAGTTCAGGGTCGTGGGCGAGTTTGAGACATTTCCGACGTACGACGAGCAGCGGGACGATCCGATTGTGATTGTCGATCGCGCCGCGTTGATTGGGCGGATTTACGGCAGCGCGTCGGCGGGAGTCTCGTTGGCGGTTGACGATGAGCTCTGGATTTCGGCGCCTCTTACTGAATGGCGATTGCTCATTGATGAACCGGAGAGCGCCGCGGAGAGCGAACACAGCGATAGATTCAACGAAGATCCCAACACACGGTTCACAACTCGCAACGGCATCACGATTGTCACTCGAACGGTGAGGTCAGACGACCAACGAGCATCTTCGGCGGATATCCAAGAGCTCGAGGGCAACAGTTCGGACGAAGGCGCGGTCCGCGCACAGGACGCGGCGGAGATTGACGGTGCCATCCTCACGCTCGACCAGGCGCGGGAGGATCTGGCTGCCGATCCGTTGATCGTCGCCTCGTGGAACGGGGTGTTTATCGGGGCGCTGGCGGCGGTGGCGATTGCCTCGGCGTTTGGTTTGGTCGTGCTGACTGCGGTAACGGCGCAGGCTCGGCGGGTGGAGTTCGCCGTCTGCCAGAGCGTGGGCATGAGCATGCGACAGATCCTGGCGATGATTGCGCTGGAGCAGTTGATCGTGATCGCGATCGGGCTGGGCGCGGGACTGGTCGTGGGCACGCAGGCGGGGGCGATCCTGCTCGACTTCTTCGCGCTGACGCCGGACGGCCGCGATGTGGTGCCGCCGCTGCAGTTCATTGTCGACTGGCCAGGAGTGGCCGTGCTGTTCGGGGTGCTGGCTGGGTTGTTCGCGCTGAACCTGGGGGCGTTCTTGTGGTTCCTACGGAGGATTGAGTTGCACGGCGCGCTTCGGCTCGCGGCGTGAGTGCCCCCCTCTGTCGCTACGCGACATCTCCCCCCGCTCGCGCGGGGGGAGAGGCAAACAGGAGCCTAGCCGAGGCGGAATGGGGGGTAGCGGTCAGTGATCAGGAGGAAGGCGTAGGCCTCGACGCGGAGCAGCCAGCGTTCGACGTTGAGCATGTAGGTGAACAGCGGCCTCGGGTAGTTGCCGGTGACGATGATCGCGAACCAGGCGATGAAGACGGCGAAGGCTTGCAGGAACACGAGGAATCCGAGCACGATGTAGTGAGGCAGGGCGAGCAGCCACTTGATCAGTGGCAGCCAGCGGTTGAGCTGGGATGCGTCGGGGTAGTCGAGGTCGAGCCGCACTGACTGCTCTTGGTCCGTCGAGGGGTACTGGTCGGTCATCAGGTTGAGGTAGGCGTTGACCCGGTTCGTCAGCCGAGTCAGTTCGAGATTGAAGTCGAACCACCAGCGCGGATACTTCTGTCTGACCACCAACATGAGCAGCACCGGCACCACGATCGCCTGCGACATGAAGTTCATCAGGATCAGAATGGGAATGGCGAAGAGGAGACGCAGGAGGGTCGAGATGCGGTCCAACGATTGCGGATACTCGATGTCGAGGCGGGCCGGGTAGTCGTCAGCGTCGCGCTGCATGGGACTGCTCCTTCGGGCTGCGCGGGTTGAGGAGGATCGTAGCTGTTATGACAACACAGCGTCGGCGAACCAGCGCGGCGTCGGGGAGCCGGGCGTCAGGGAACGATGCCGAGCGTGCGCTGGATCTGGCGGACGTGGAAGAGCTGGTGGTCGGCGGCGGTCAGGGCGATGGTGCGCAACGACACGTCCAGGACGTCGCCGTCGAGTTCGATGTTGGCCGGCTCGCGCAGCTGCGCCGCGGAGAGATCGTCGAGCAGCCGCTCGGTGTCCTCGCGCACGCTGGTCAAGGCCCAGCGCAGCTCGGGCAGGGAGGCCTCGGACTCGGTGTCGGGCAGGGTGACGCCGCCGACGCGGGGGATCGCGAGCTGGGGCGCGACCTCGCGGCGCAGGAGCATGAGCTGCGGATGCAGCCAGCGTTCGGAGTGGACGAGATGCAGGAGTATCTCGCGCACCGACCACTCGGCCGGGGTGAGCCGATCGGCCAGGTGTTGGTCCGCGCATGAGTCAAGCAAGGCGCGCAGCTCGTCGAAGTTCTCGGCCAGTGCGGCCTGGACGTTTACAAAGTGAGCGATGATGTTTACCTCAAGCTGTTCCCAACGCCGACGGCGTCGCGCACAGTGTCGAACAACGACGGCGGCGGGACAACTCGACCACACAGTTCGCTGAGTCGCTCAGGGGCTGAGCGGCAAGAGGGCATCCATCTTTATGGCCCGTGTCCGAGAGAACCCGTCCCGCGCCGAACAACTGGCGGTGGAGCCGACGATCAGCGCCGAGGCGCGCGCCGAGCTCGCCCAGGGCGCGGCTGAATGGGACGCCAAGCAGTTCTTCGACGCGCACGAGACCTGGGAAGAGATCTGGCAGGTCGAGCGGCGCAGCATCCGCAGTTTCTACCAGGGCTTGATCCTGCTCGCCGCCGGCCTGCACCACTGGACCGGGACGCATCGTCCGCGGGGCGTGCGAATCAAGCTCGCGTCAGGCATCGAGCGCCTGGCCGCATTTGCGCCGTCGTACCTGGGGGTGGACGTGTCGACGATGATCGCCGAGGCAGCGACGCTGTTGCGGCAGGCTCCGGACGATCCGGCCGCGTTGGCGGACACGCCGCCGGATCGCTTCCCGCCGTTTCGTTGGGCTGTGACGAACGGCGGGGAGCCGGGGCTCCAATACGGGGCTTTGCGCGTGCGGCGACTGCGCGCGGCGGCGCAGTTGCCCACGCGCGGCTCCGAGCTCGCCTCCGGTCTCGACCTGTACGCGGAGCTGTCGGAGCTGGGCGGCGCGATCATGCTGGGCCAGATGCCGCAGGCGGTGCCGACGGGCATCGCCTGCGCGCCGCCGCCCGGCTGCGAGATCCAGATTCGCCCGCGCTCCGGACTCACGAGACGCGGCGTAGAGATCGGCTGGGGGACGGTTGACGCCGACTATCGCGGCGAGCTGCTGGTCTCGATGTGCCTGCGCGGACCGGCGGGACGGGGCTATCGGATTACACAGGGCGACCGGATCGCGCAACTGGTCGTCGCGCCGGTCGTGTTGGCGCGAGTGGAGGAGGTCGAGGAGCTGGAGCAGACCGAGCGGGGCGGCGGCGGATTCGGTTCGACGGGCCGCTGATCGATGACGGTCGCGGCCATCGCCTCGATCGCGCTGGGCGGCGCAGCGGGATCCGTGCTGCGTTATGTGCTCAACCGCTGGGTCGGGCAACCGGATGGATTGCCGCTGGGCATCCTCGTGGTCAATCTCAGCGGGACGCTGGCGCTGGGCATTGTCGCGACGCTGTTTCTCGACCGCCTGGGCGTGCCGGACAACCTGCGGCTGGCGATCACGGTCGGGTTGCTGGGCGGGTTTACGACGTTCTCGACGGTCTGGCTGGATACGCTGCACCTGCTCAACGGCGGCCGCTGGGCCTGGGCGCTGACCAATCTCGTCGTCTCGGCGGCCGGCGGGCTGGCGGCGGCCTGGCTGGGCCAGCAGTTGGCGCGGCTGTAGCGGGACGTGCAGCGAGCGACAAGTAAGTCCGTTCGCGAAGTCCCCTCACGCAAGGAGAGCGTTGCGCAGGTCGTTGGCCGCCGGGGTCCGGTACGTGTTGCTGTTCGCTGACCAGATTGCCGGATGGATTCCCGCCTTCGCGGGAATGACGGAGGCGAGATTGCCTGCAGGTCTCCGCAAGCGGGGCGCCACGTACAGATGCGCGCTGCAGGCCCCGCCTGCTCGAGGCCGACGTTGATTGGCCTACGCGCAGGTCCTCGAAGGTTTGTCTGGGGGCGAACCCGCACGTAGTGTTTCGAGGCAAGAGATCGAGACAGGGGTTTGTGTATAGAGTGGCTGTAGGCGACGGGGCGGTTGAGTCACTGATGTCATCTAATCAATGGACCGACCGGCGCGCGGCCGTCGCTTCCCGGCTGCTGGTCGGCTTGCTGGTCGCCGGCGCCCTCGTGTTGAGCGGCTGCGGCCTGTTCGGCGACGACGAGACGCCGAGCGTCGTGGAGCCGCCCGAGACGGCGACCCAGACCGAGCAGCAGGACACGACCCCAGCCGCCAGCGTCGCGGACGAAGCGCAGGATCAGCCGGTCGAAGCGGTGCAGGTCACGACCTCGCCCGAACAGCAGGCCGAGCAGGAATCAGAGGCGGAGGCGGTCGAGGCGGAGCAAGCGGAGCCGGTCGACAGCAGCGTCTACGTGGTCCAGGCGGGCGACACGCTGGCCGACATCGCCAACCGGCTCGGCGTCCGCCTGGACGACCTGATCACCCTGAACGGCATCCAGAATCCCGACCGGATCAGCGTGGGGCAAGTGCTGCAGGTGCCGGTCACGCAGGCCGACGAGGGCGAGGCGGAGACTGTTGCCGAGGACGCGGAGGACGAGCAGCAGTCGCAGGAGTCGGAGGACGAGCAGGAACAGCAGGTGGAGCCTCCGGCGGTGACGTTGCCGACCGTGGCCGTGCCGGCGGCGACGCCGACCCGCGTCTCGTACACCCAGTTCCCGCAGCCGGGATCGGACGAGACGACCGATGCGATCCCCGATCCTCCAACCAACTTCCTGCAGTACGGCGCGGCCGCGCTGCCCTGGCTGCACGGGATCGCCGAGGTCACGCCGATCATTGAACTGTTCAAGGCCTGGCCGATGCCGCCGCTTGCGGTGGGCAACGACCGCGTCGTGTTGGTCGATTCGGGCGGCTTCGGCAACTTCTCTGTCTCGATCGTCTACACCGACCCCAACTCCTTCGGCGCCGCGGTGCCGTTCTCCAATCTCGTGGTCTATGACCCGGTGCCGGGCACTGCCTCTCGCTATCGCCTCGCCTACGACCACGTGCAGGCGTACGCCCGCGAGGTGCAGGGCATCCAACAGCTTTCGGACCTTGACCTGTCGGGCGACGGGATACGCGACCTGACGTTCCGTGAGATCACCTGCGACGAGACCGGCTGTGTGAGCAGCTTCTACATCCTGTCCGCGGTCGGCGACGGCTATCAGACGATCACGGGATCGGCGGCCCAGGTGGCGGAGGTCTCGAACATCGCGATCGAGGACCGCACCGGCGACGGGGTGCTCGACATCGTGGTCACCGGGCTGGCAACGGACGAGTCGGCGCCGTCGCGCTACACATTCGTGTTGACTGCCAGCGGCGTCGACCTGCTTGAGGCGTTGCGCGTGTCTGTTGATGGGGGAACCGACGCGGCGGAGGATGCGGACGATTCGGACCAGCTGGAAGAGTAGGTCGGTCGGTCTCGGTGGGCTGTCGTCCGGCGTGTGCCCCCCTCTGACTCTACGAGACATCTCCCCCCGCTTCGCGGGGGGAGAGGGTAGGTTTCTCGCGGCATCTCCGCCCGCGGAGCGGGGGGGGAGGATAAGTTTCTCGCGGCATCTCCGCCCGCGGAGCGGGGGGAGAGGACAGGTTTCCCCCCGTGGCATCTCCCCCCCTCGTGCAGCGGGGACTGGGAACTGAGCGGGTCCCTGCGTGAAGCGGGGACTGGGGCTTGCGATTGCCTGCTGATTGGTTCGGGCATAGCCTCATACGGCTAGAGTGGCTGTTGGGGTTTGCGTGCGACGGGTAGGGTGACCGATGTCCCTGGTGCGACGTCCATCGAGACGCTTCGGGACTCGCTCGGTTGGACTGTTGTGGCGGCTGCCGCTGATCGGGCGGGTACGGATACCGCGCAACCTGGCGCCGCTGTTGCTGGCCGTGGCGGTCGGCCTGGCGGCCGGGTTTGCCGCCGTGGCGTTGACGGCGCTGGTCGACGGCCTGGTCATGGTGTTCGACGAACTCGCGTCGACGCTTGACGATCTGGCCGGCGGCTGGACCCTGATGTTGGTGCCGGCGATCGCGGCGATCCCGGTGGCGTTCGTCGTCTCCCGCGTCGCCTCGGAAACGCAAGGCGCAGGCGTTCCTTACGTGATGGTCGCGGTCGAGCGGGCGGGCGGGTTCGTGCGGCCGATCATCGCGCCGGCCAAGCTGGTCGCGACGGGATTCACGCTCGGCGGAGGCGGCGCAGCCGGTCGCGAGGGCCCGATCGTGCTGATCGCCGCGTCGCTCGCGTCAACGATCGGACGGGTGACGCGTCAGCCGTCCGACATGCTGGTGCTGATGGTCGCGGCGGCGGCGGCGGGCGGCATCGCGGCCACATTCAACACGCCAATCGCGGGGACGTTCTTCGCCCTGGAAGTGGTGCTGCGGCGCTTCAACGTGCGCAACTTCACGATCGTGCTGGTCTCGGCCGTGATCGCCAACATCATTGCGATCGCCTTCTACGGCAGCGCCGGCGACCTCAACCTGCCGACGCTGGAGCTGGGCAGCTACTGGGAGTTGTTCCTCCACGCCATCGTCGGTGTCTCCGCTGCGGTCGTGGGCATTCTCTTTGTCCGCACGAGGTTCTTCACTGAGGACGTGTTCGAGTTCCTGGGCGTTTCGATGATGCTGCGTCCCATCCTCGGCCTGTTCGCGGTCGGGGTGCTGGCATTGATCGAAGCCGACATTCTTGGTCCCGGCCTGGACCAGGTTCGCATCTTCGCCGAGGGCGGCACCGCAGCTTCGACGCTCGGCATCCTGATGGTGCTCAAGTTGGTTGCCGCTTCGCTGACGATTGGTTCCGGCGCCTCGGGAGGCGCGTTCGCACCGCTGTTGTTCGTCGGCGCGACGTTGGGCGCGCTGATGGGCACCGGATTCGAGTCGGCTCTGCCCGGCGTGGTGGGACCGATAGGAACGTATGTCGTGGTCGGCATGGCGGCCGTCTTCGCCGCCGCCGCTCGCGCGCCGATGACCTCGCTGCTGATTGTCTTCGAGCTGAGCGGTTACTCCCTCGTCCTACCGCTGATGACGGCGGTAGCGCTGGCAACGGCGCTTGCGCAACTGCTGACGCGGGACACGATCTACAACGTGCGGCTGCGCCGCGCCGGTCTCGATGTGCGCGACGAGCACACGCCGTCGCCGTTGGACAACCTGCCCGTGGAGACGACGATGCGCACGGACACGCCGATCGTCTCGCGGTTGGCGACGATCCAGGACCTGGCGGCGGCGATGAGCCAGTCGCGGGGCAACGTCGTCGCGGTGGCCGACAACCAGAACCGCTTCATCGGGCTGGTCAGCGCGACGGATGTCACATCGGCGGTGGAACGGCAGGAGCTTGACCGCCGCGCCTTCGACCTGGCCGTGGTTGCGCCGATCTTTGTGCACCCGGACGACAATCTGCGCTACGCGCTCTCGTTGCTGGTCGAGCACGACGTTCGTCAGTTGCCGGTAGTCGCGCGCGAGGACAACACGCGGCTGGTGGGGATGCTGACCCAGCGCGATGTCTTGCGAGAGGTTGCCCAGCCCAGCGATCGCGCGCCCGAGCAGCGCAGTGCGCCTACGCCGGTCCGACGCCTGGTCGGGGCGGTCGAGATCGAGTGCCGCGTGGAGCCTGGTTCTCGCGCCGAGGCGACGACGGTTTCGCAACTGGCGCTGCCCGAGGCGTCGGTGATCACTGCGATACATCGGCGCGGTGAGGTTGTGATCCCACGAGGCAATGTGCTGCTTGAGGCCAACGACTTGGCCGTGGTCCTGACGGTCCCGCCTGAGGAAGGCGCGGTACGCTCGCTGTTTGCCAATCGCGACAACCGGTCGCGAACCAACTGGTGGTTCCTGCCGCACGCGCCGCACGCGCCGACGACGCAGGACGACGACTCATCCACTCGCTGAACGGACGCCTAGACTCAGGGGCATGCCGCGCCTCTACACCCTGTCGCAGGCCCGGCGCTCGCTGCCCGGAATCGCCGCGGTGGTGACGGTGATGCGCAAGCGCGCGCTGCGGCTCGACGAACTGACGGCGATCGCGTCCTCAGTGCGGCGCAGTTCCAGCGCCGACGGCGGTCCCGTCGTCAGCGACGACTCGGAGATCCAGGCGGAGATCACGAAGCTGCAGGAGCAGATCGCGATGCTGATCGAGCACATCCAGCAGCAGGGCGTGGAGGTCAAGGACGTGCGTCGTGGGCTGGTCGACTGGCGGGCGGAGCGCGACGGTCGAGAGGTGTACCTCTGCTGGCAGCATGGCGAGCGAACGGTGAGCTGGTGGCACGAGATCGCGGACGGTTTCGCCGGCCGCCAACCGATCATCGTCTCCGAGTGGGCCTGAGGCGCCGGCCGTGCCGCATCATCGCACGCTGGCGCCACCCGAACGACGCGGCGGCGGCGCGCCGGTCATCCATGCCGAGCTGCGCCGGCACTACGACGCGCTGTACGACCAATTGTTGAACGGACGCCGTCCGCGGGAGGCCCGACCGGTGCTCGATGTAGGCACGGGCGACGGTCTGGCGCTGGCCGCAATCACGCAGGGCTCGCCGCTGCACGGCGTTGGGATTGACACGGCCGAACCAGGCTATTGGCTGGGGCCGGAGGGCTGGAGCGTGATCCAGGCGGACGCACAACGTCTGCCGTTCGGGGAAGGCAGCTTTCGCTCGGCGCTGTTGGTCGACGTGTTCGAGTGGCTGCGGCATCCGGCGGCGACGTTGGCCGAGATCGCGCGGGTGACCGATGGTCCGATCCTGGTGGTGCAGACGGACTGGGAGGGCCTATGGTTCCAGGCGGACAAGGCGGAAGTCGGCCGCGACCTGGTGCGGGCGTTCACGCGAGGCGCGCCGGAACAGCTCCGCGGTCGGATTCGCGCCGCGTCGGCCGAGGCGGGGCTGGAGTTGGCCAGCAGTTCCGTTGCCACAATCACTGTGGATGAACTGAAGCCGAACAACCTGGCCTGGGACGTGCTGGAGTCGATCCGGCGCTACCTGGTGATTGAGTCAGCGCAGGTGCGGGCGCGGCGCTTCGACGAGTGGCGCGCCGAGTTGCAACGCGCGGCGGACGATAGGCAGTTCACGATGCTGCTGCGGCGCATCGTGGCGCTGTTGGAGCGATGGGCGCACTGACCTGGACAACCTGGGCAGGCGAGTGCCCCCCTCTGTCGCTACGCGACATCTCCCCCCGCTACACGGCCACATTCGCTCTCCCCCCGCTCTGCGGGGGGAGATGCCGAAGGCGGAGGGGGGGCACGCGCCGGATGGCGACGGGCGGTGCCCCCCTCTGTCGCTATGCGACATCTCCCCCCGCGCGGCGGGGGGAGAGGGGGAACGGGTCGCCGCGACACGCGGGCGCTGGTAAGCGAGCGGGTCCCTGCGTGAAGCAGGGACTAGCCGTGGCGGTGGCCTTCCTGGTGCCCGTGGTCGTCCATGTGGAGTTGGAGTTCGTCGCCGAGGTTGATGGTGTGGTGGTCGCCCTGTCGGCCGTCGCCTACGTGGACGTCGCCGCGCGAGATAATGGCGAGTTCGCGTCCGAAGGTGCGGCGCAACACGTCTTCGGTCAACGCGGTGGACGGGTCACCCTGGGCGATCACGCCGCCGGCGAAGGCATTGATGCAGATCACTTCGGAGTAGTGCTCGATCACGGTCGAGAGGTCGTGCGTCGTCATGATCACGGACGTGCCGAGATTGGTCAGGTCGCAGAGGATGTCGAAGAGGTGGTCGTCGGAAACGGCGTCGAGCGCGGCGGACGGCTCGTCGAGCAGCAGGATGCGGGGTTGGCGGGCCAACGCGCGGGCGATCAACGCGCGCTTGCGCTGGCCGCCGGAGAGTTCGGAGATCTGTCGATCCTGGATGTCCTGCACGTCCATCATCTCCAGCGCGCGATCAACCGCGAGGCGGTCGTCTCGGCTGCGGATGATGCGGCCGACCCGCCGCAACCAGCTGAAGTGATAGCGACCCATCTCGACCAGTTCACGCACGGTCAGGGGAAATCGCCAATCGACGTTGCTGACCTGAGGCATGTAGCCGAGGAAGGCGCGGGCGTCCTCGGGGGACTCGCCGCCGATCAGCACTTCGCCGTGTGACGGCGTCAGGAGACCGGCGATCGTCTTGAGCAGTGTGCTTTTGCCCGATCCGTTGCCGCCGATGATTCCGGTGAACACGCCGCTTGGAATGTTGAGCGTGAGGTCCTCGAAGACCGGATGGCCGGGATAGCCGACGCTGACGCCGCGGATTGCGACCTCGGCCCCGGATACCGGTGCAATCGTCATGGGGAACTCGAACCGTCCAGGAGCCCGAGCGGCACCGTCCGCTGGTAGCCTCAAGCTCATGCCCAGCCTAGTTGACGCGAGCCAGACAGAACTCACGCTGGAGCGGCCTGCGCGCACCGTGGTGTCGTTGGTGCCGTCATTCACCGAGCTGGTCTGCGAGATGCGCCTCGCCTCACGCCTGGTAGGCGTGACCAGATTCTGCGTTGAGCCGGCCGAACTGGTCACGCCGATCCGCAAGATCGGCGGCACCAAAAATCCGGAGATCGAACGGATCATCTCGCTGGGTCCGGAGCTGGTCCTGGCCAACCTGGAGGAGAACAACGAGGATGACGTGTTGGCGCTGCGAGAGGCGGGGTTGAACGTCTATGTCGGCGACGTGCGCACGGTTGAACAGGCGAAGCGAGAGATCGAGCAGCTCAGCGAACTGCTGGGCGGGGTCGCAATGAAGCTGACCGACGGCATCTCGGAAGCAGTGGAGGAACAGCAGCACTTGGGCCGTCTGCGCCCTCGGGTTCGGGTCGCGGCGCTGATCTGGCGCAATCCGTACATGGCGGCCTCGGGCGACACCTACATCGGCGATCTGCTGCGGCTGTGCGGCGGGATCAACGTCTGCGAGGATGCGGCGCGCGGCCGCTATCCGCGCCTGAGCCTGCCTCAGCTGATCGAGCTGGATCCCGAGGTCATCCTGTTGCCGTCCGAGCCGTACCGCTTCCGCGAGCGCCACGCTGCGGAGTTGCTGGCGCAGCACGGCATGTCGGCGGCGCGAAACGACCACATCTTCCTCTGCGACGGTCAGAACCTGACCTGGTGGGGCGCCAGGAGTGCGGCGGCGATCGGCGAAGTCGCCGTGCTGCTGGATCACGCCCGGTCCGGCTGGCAGGCCGAGGCCGCCGCCGCGCCGGAGCTGCCGCCCGGCCTCAACCTGACGGTGACGCAGCAGGACGTGGTCGAGTAGGCCGGTAGTTGCGGTCCTTCTGGTCCTATAGCGGTCGCCCGCTGTCGAACATCAGGGCTCGGGCGACGATCTGGGCGGCGAGGACGGCGGCGGTGGTGAGGTAGAGCAGCCCGGTGGCGGCCATCATCGAGCGCATTCGCGCGGTCGTCCAGGCCATCCAGCCAAAGACCAGCGGTAGACCGAAGCCGATCACGATCCGCAACCAGAACGTCGGATCGCCGCTCAACGATTGATCCCTGCCGCCGACCGGTTCGTCGACCGAGACTGCGACGGCGACGCCGAACAGGATCGCCTGGATGACCACTACGACCAGGAATGCGGTGGTGATCTCGACCAGCGGTCGGGCCGGCAACCGAGGCGTGACGAGATACCAGTGTCCGAGGGCCAGTCCGACGGCGGAGAGACCGAGCGCCATCGCGCCGAAGCCGAGGCTGAATCCGGCCAGGATCGAGGGTGCGCCGGCAAGTGTCGCGGCGGTCAAGCCCAATGCCGTGGACGACAGTCCGCTGAGCGCCCAGCCAATCCGCCGCGCCCAGAGGTCGCGGTCTGCGTAGAGCGCGAGATTGTGCAGCAGCGAGACGGCGGTCAGCGCGGCGAGCACCCAGACCAGCGCCTCGCGCGGACCCGAGCGGATAGCGAAGCCCTCAACTACGTCGCCGTCCAGCGTGTAGGCGGTCCAAAAGGCAAGGCCGAGCACGATCGGCACCATGATTGTGGTGGCGCGGACGAATCCGGGCGTGGCCTGGCCGCGCAGATGCACGGCGTGCATGACCAGCGCGCCTCCGACGCCCAGTTCCAGCAGGAGCAACAGCAGCGTGTAGGGCAAGGCTCCCGATGCGCTCACGGACCCGTCCACCGCCCGCTATGAACCCAGCTTCAGCAGGAGCACCTCGCGCCTCAGCCCCTCGTCGCCGATCTCGACCTGCACGCTGAGCACGCGGAAACGATCGTCGCGGCCGCCGCGGCGGAAGCGGAGGACATCGCCCTTGTTCCATGGATAGTCGGTCTCGAGCGTGTCCAGCAGCGCCTCGCGCCGCTCGGTGAAGGCGTCCGACTCCCAGAACTCCGTCAGCATCGCATCCCTCCCCGGACGATCGTCCTGCGCAATCGTATCCCATGCCGGCCGGCGATCGGACGCGGCGGCCGTGTGGCAGAATGTGCCGCATGAGCGAGATCAAGGACAGCGAGACCTCGCGGCGCTGGCTGATGAAGGCGCTGCGCGAGGCGTCGGGCGAGATGCACGAGCTGATGATCCGGGCGCTGCGCGGCTCGTTGGACGACGCCGAGTCGCTGGTCGAACGGGCCTGGCGAGACGGCGCGGTCTCTGCCTGGCAACTCGGCTACCTGCTGTTCCAGGATGTCGACGACCTGCCCTTGCACGACTACGAGTGGCTGGCACAATCCAACCCGCCCGACTGCTACGAGCAAATCCGCGAGTGGTACCAGACCCGTGAGCAGATCTCGGGCGTGCTCTACATGCTCTCTGACTACGAGTGGGAGCGAACGGCGACGCACCGTTTCCAGGGCGAGTTGAGCGTGGAGTCAATCTGCAGGTCGATGCATCGGTCGGACCTGGAGATTCTGAACACGCTGCGTGCCCAGTTGCAGCCGACGTAGTCGCAATCTCTCCCCCCGCGCTAGCGGGGGG
>JAPPBK010000364.1 GCA_026705105.1 Chloroflexota bacterium
GCCGTACACGCACCCCCAGTCGCCGCTCCCGCACGGCGCAATCTTGTTCGCAGACTAGCAGCAGGTCGGCTCTACACTGAGATCCATGACGACCCAGACCGCCACCGATTTCGAGACCGTGATCGGGCTCGAAGTCCACTGCCAACTGCGCACGCAGAGCAAGATGTTCTGCCGCTGCCCGGCCGACTACGCCTCGGCCGAGCCCAACACCTATGTCTGCCCGCTCTGCCTGGGGATGCCGGGCACGCTGCCGGTGATCAACCGGACCGCTGTCGAGTGGACCATCCGCACCGCCCTCGCGCTCAACATGACGATCCCCGAGCTGTCCAAGTTCGACCGCAAGAACTATCCCTATCCCGACTTGATGAAGGGCTATCAGATCTCCCAGTACGACATGCCGCTCTCCGAGGGCGGCTGGATGGACGTCGAGACCGAAGAACTGGGCAAGCGGCGGATCGGCATCACCCGGGTCCACCTGGAAGAGGACACGGCGCGGCTGCTGCACCGCGAGAGCGAGGCAGGCGAGCGATTCTCGCTGGTCGACGTCAACCGCTCCGGCGTCCCCCTGATGGAGATCGTCTCCGAGCCCGACATGCGCTCGCCCGACGAGGCGCGGACGTATCTGGTTCAACTCAGACAGATCCTGCGCTACCTCGGCGTCTCGACCGCCGACATGGAGAAGGGCTCATTCCGCTGCGACGCCAACGTCTCACTACGTCCCGTTGGTTCGACCGAGCTGGGCGCCAAGGTCGAGATCAAAAACATGAATTCGTTCCGCGGCGTTCACAGCGCGCTGGAGTACGAGGTCGAGCGGCAAACCGAGGTGCTGCGCTCGGGCGGCAGGATCGACCAGGAGACGCGCGGTTGGGACGAAGAACGCCAGATCACGCTGTCGCAGCGCTCGAAGGAAGAGGCGCACGACTACCGCTACTTCCCCGAGCCGGACTTGCCGCCGCTGAAGATCACGCCCGACGAAGTCGAAGCGTTGCGCGGCCAGCTTCCGGAACTGCCGGATGAGCGGCGCGCCCGATTCCAGGACGAATACGGCCTGGGCGACTTCGAGGCCAACCTGCTGACCGAGGAACCGTCGCGCGCCGACTACTTCGACCAGACCGTCGCCGCGCTCAAGGACAGCGCGAACGCCCGAGAGGCTGCCAACTGGATCACCGGCGACCTCTTCGCCCAGATTAACAAGGACCCGTACCATCCCGACCTCGAAGACCAGCCGATCCGGCCAAGCCACATCGCCGAACTGGTCGGGCTGATCACAGGCGGCGACATCTCGCGCAGCCAGGCCCGGACCGTCTTTGAGTCGATGTACGAAACCGGCGACTCACCCGCAGCAATTGTCGAGGCAAAGGGCCTGACCCAGATCAGCGGCGAGGACGCGCTCAGCCCAATCATCACCCAGGTCATCGACGACAATCCCGACGCCGTCAACGACTACCGCTCGGGCAAGGAAGCCGCCCTCAAGTACCTGGTCGGCCAGGTCATGCGCCACTCAAAAGGCCAAGCCAACCCGGCCCAGGCCTCGGAGCTGCTGGTCGCTGCGCTGAGCGGCTAGCGCTGGCGTCGACCAACAGCTCCCCCAACATCGACGACCTGCGGGGTGTTCTGGTAGGTCGGCACCTCGACATCCTCGAAGATCTGGTTGACGGCGCTGCGAATCTCTTCGGTCAGTTTCCAGTCGGTGGCGGCGACGTTCTCTTCGAGCTCGCGCTCGTTGCGCATGCCGACCAGGGCGCAGGAGACGCCGGGGTGGTCGAGCACCCAGGCGATGCCGAGCTGGGCGCAGGTCTTGCCGTAGCCGTCGGCGAGTTCGGCCAGCCGGTTGGCGATCTCGACTTCCTGCTTGAAGCGGTCGCTCTCGAACAGGGGCAGGTTGAACGCGGTGCCGTTGCGTCGCCAGTCGCTCTCGTCAAACTGGTGGTCGGGCTGGAATGCGGCCGTCAGCAGACCGAACGCCAGCGATCCATAGGACATGAAGCCGACGCCGTTGGCCATGCACCAGGGCAGCACGCGCGACTCCATCCGCCGGTCGAACATGTGGTAGCCGACCTGATTGGCGACGATGTTCCCGTGCCGCTGGCACTCCTCCATCATGTCGATGTTGAAGTTGGACACGCCGTAGTGGCGAATTTTGCCGGCCTGCTTGAGTTCCTCCAGGCCTTCCATCGTCTCGTCGAAGGGCGTGTCGTGGTCAGGCCAGTGGATCAGCATCAGATCGACGTAGTCGGTCTGCAGCCGTCGCAGGCAGCCCTCGGTGTGCTCGATGATGTGGTCCTTCTTCGAGCTCAGACCGATCACGCGCGGCGTGTCGTCGTAGTCGAAACCGACCTTTGTCACGAGCACGACCTCGTTGCGGCGATTGCCCAGACCTTCGGCCAGCAACTCCTCGGAGTGGTTGGGGCCGTAGACTTCGGCGGTGTCGAACAGGGTGATGCCGCGATCGATGGCCATGTTGACCGCTCGGGCGGCCTCGCTCCGGTCGATGTGGCCGTACATGTTGCCGCTCATCTCCCAGGTGCCGAATCCGACCGCCGAAGCGACCAGGTCGCTGTTGCCGAATCGTCGCTGTTCCATCGTCAAGGGTCCTGTCTAGTCGGCGTGTGCCGATAGGGATCGTTATGCACGACTCAAGCTACCGCGTCGGCGG
>JAPPBK010000119.1 GCA_026705105.1 Chloroflexota bacterium
CGATTCCCGATATCAACAAGACCCAGCTCGAAAACGCGCTGGACAACAACCCGGTGCTGGGTTTCCTCAACCTGTTCTCGGGCGGCGGCTTGGACAACCTGTCGATCGTCGCGTTGGGCGTCTATCCGTACATCACTGCGTCGATTGTGATGAACCTGATGCAGCCGGTCGTGCCGCGCTTGCAGGCACTGGCGCAGGAGGGGGAGTCGGGACGCAACCGGATTCAGCTCTACACGTACTGGCTGGCCGTGCCGATGTCGCTGGTGCAGGGCTACGGGCAGTTGCTGCTGCTCGAGAACGCTCGCGCGATCACGGGCATCGGATTCGGCGCCGAGGAGTGGCTGCCCACGATCTCCGCCCTGATGACGATGACGGCCGGCACAATGTTCCTGATCTGGCTGGGGGAGTTGATCACCGAGAAGGGGGTCGGCAACGGCATCTCGCTGATCATCTTCGCCGGCATCGTGGCCAGCTTCCCGACGCTGTTCAACTCGGTGCGGCTGTCCGACATCGGCTGGTCGGGCATTGCCGTGGTGATCGCGATTGCGATTGCGCTGGTCGCGCTGATCGTGTTCTTCCAGGAGGCGCAGCGTCGGATTCCCGTTCAATATGCCCGATCGGTCTTCCGTGGGGGGAGGATGTACCGCCAGAGCGGTCAGTCCTACATACCCTTACGGGTCAACTCGGCGGGGATGATCCCGCTCATCTTCGCGTTTTCGATCATCATTTTCCCCTCCGTCCTGGCCGGCTGGGTGACGGGAGCGGCCGGCGAGGAAGCGCAGACTCAAGTCGCGGTGGAGCTGCCCTTTACCCGCGACGACGTCGAGCAACCGCTGGCCACGCTGCTGCCGGACCTGGACGCCACGGGCGAGTTCACGGTCAATGAGGGGATCATCGAGTGGGACAAGGAAGAGGACACGTTCCAGTCGCTGCTGGATCGGATCAACTCGAACTCCGACGCGAACGTCCTGACGCAGATGGAGACGACCACGATTCAGACCACCCAGGAGACGCTGCACGCGTGGCGGATCGACGCCAATGAGATTTCGGAGGATCCGATCCGTCTCGCCGACCGCGAGGGCAACTTCATTGCCGTCTCGGAGATCAAGACCCACGAGGATCCGCCGGACAATCCGTTGACTCCGGACATCGCCGAGGGTCAGACGCTGGGCGAGCGCCCCGGCTGGATTATCCGTGTCGCGGACTGGGTGCAGTTGAACATGTCGCCGGGCCGGCCGGCGTACTGGGCGTTGTCATTTGTGCTGGTCGTGGGCTTCACGTTCTTCTACACGTTCGTCACGTTCCAGCAGCAGAACCTGGCCGAGAACTTGCAGAAGCAGGGCGGGTTCATCCCCGGGATCAGGCCGGGCCGTCCGACGCAGGACTACATCAATCGGGTGCTGGCGCGGATCACATGGGCGGGAGCGTTGTTCCTGGGCTTTGTCGCGGTGGTGCCGTTCCTGGCGACGGAGTTCATTCCCGATTCCACGGCGCTGACGATCTCGTCGACGGGACTGCTGATTGTCGTCGGGGTGGCGCTGGACACGATGCGTCAGATTGAAGCGCAGCTCTTGATGCGCAACTACGAAGGGTTCATTCGCTGACCATGTCAGACACAAGTGGACGGACCATGTACGTCATTCTGCTGGGGCCGCCGGGCGCGGGCAAGGGCACGCAGGCGGTGCAGACCGCCGAGCGGACCGGCTTGCTGCACCTGTCGACGGGCGACATGTTCCGCGAGAATCTGCGCAACGGCACCGAGCTGGGCAACCTGGCCAAGACCTACATGGACGCCGGCGAGCTGGTGCCCGACGACGTGACGATCGGCATGCTGCTGGAGCGGATCGGCCGCGACGACGCGCGCGCCGGTTGTTTGTTCGACGGCTTCCCGCGCACGGTCGAACAGGCCAGAGCGCTGGACGAGGCGCTGACGGCGCAAGGCCAGGAGATCGCGGTCACGGTGCTGATTGATGTCTCGAACCAGGAGATCACTCGTCGCCTGGGCGGGCGCGTGAGCTGCGCTACCTGCGGCAGCGTGTTTCACCAGGTCTTCAGCCCACCGGATGCGTCGAAGCCCTGTTGCGACGTGATCAAGTTGATCCAGCGCGACGACGACAAGCCGGAGGCGATTGCGAATCGTCTCCAGGTGTATGCGGACCAGACCGAACCGCTGGTGGCCTACTACACGGCGGCGGGCAAGCTGTCGACGGTCAACGGCGAGCAGTCGCCCGAGGCCGTGGGCCAGGATTTGCTCTCGGCGCTTGAGGCGCTGGGCAGCTAGCAACACACGGACAAGCGCTGGAATCTGAAGAGTCTGAGATGGCAAACGGGCAACGACCGCGGCAGGTGATCCTCAAGACGGAGGAGGAGATTGAGCAGATGCGTCCGGCGGGCCAGATGGTCGGGGAGACGCTGAACGAGCTGTTTGAGATGGTCAAGCCGGGCCGCAAGCTGTCGGACCTGGATCGGTACGTGCTGGACAAGTTTGGGCGGTTGGACATCATCCCGACGTTTCTGGGTTATCAGGGATTTCCGCACACGATCTGCGCGTCGGTGAACGACGAGATCGTGCACGGGTTCGCGACGGACCGAGTGCTGGAAGACGGGGACATTCTCTCGATTGACCTGGGCGCGACGATCGACGGCTGGGTGGGCGACTCGGCGCGGACGGAGGGTGTGGGCACGATTTCCGCCGAGGCCCGGCGCTTGCTCGATGTGACGGCCGAGTCGCTGGCGGCTGGCATATCGACTGCCCGGGTGGGTGTGCGTAAAGGCGATATCGGAGCAGCGATACAAGAGGTGATAGAATCAGCGGGCTACGGAGTTGTCCGAGGATATGTTGGGCATGGCGTCGGACGTGACATGCACGAACCGCCAAGCATGCCCAACTATGGTCGGCACGGCTCCGGAATGACCATGCGCCGCGGGATGGTCGTCGCCCTGGAGCCGATGGCGACCGTCGGAGATCCGGCGACCGCCGTGCTGGACGACGGCTGGACCGTCGTTACGGCCGACGGCAGTCTGTCGGCGCACTTCGAGCACACGGTCGCGCTGCGTCCGGATGGGCCGGCGCAGATCCTGACCCAGGCCTGAGCAGGCAAGCAACAGCAACGGGGGTTCGGTGGCGAGAAATCGGAACACGAGATCGGGACGGCGGGACCGGCGCGCGGCGTCGCCTTCGCCGCCGCCGAAGCAGGACAAGATCGAAGTCGAAGGCGTCGTCAAGGAACTGTTGCCGAACGCAACGTTCCGGGTCGAACTTCCCAACGGTCACGAGGTGCTGGCGCACCTGGCGGGCAAGATGCGACAGCATCACATCCGGGTGCTGCGCGGCGATCGGGTGCTGGTTGAGCTGTCGGAGTACGACTTGACCCGCGGCCGGGTCGTGTATCGATTCAAGAGCTAGCGACAAGAACTGACGATCCGCGGTTTGCGGCGAGAGGACTGGACGGATGGCGAGAATCTCGGGTGTGGACGTCCCCGACAACAAGAAAGCGCCGTACGCGCTGCGCTACATCTACGGCATCGGCGCGACGCGGGCCAAGGAGATCGTGGACAAGGCGAACATCGACCCGGACGCCCGAATCCGAGAGTTGTCCGACGCCGATCTGGCGCGAGTACGCGAGATCGTCGACCGCGACTACCTGGTCGAAGGCGATCTGCGTCGCGTGGTTCGCGGGAACGTCCAGCGGTTGATCGACATCAACTGCTATCGCGGCCAGCGGCACCGGCGGAATCTGCCGATGCACGGTCAGCGCACACGAACCAACGCGCGTACGCGGCGGGGCGCCAAAAAGACGGTCGCCGGCCGTCGCCGCGCGGTCAAGCGCTAACCATCGGCGCTGAGGCGTCGACCGAACGCGGCGCAGACGAGAAGGGAACGGGATGAGCACTCAACGACGAGAACGGGCGCGTCGGCGGCGTGAGCGCAAAAACGTGCCGCACGGCCGCGCGTACATCCAGTCGACCTATAACAACACGATCATCACGATGACCGACCTGGCGGGGAACCCGGTTGCCTGGGCCTCGGCGGGCAGCACGTCGGCGACTCGTGGCTCGCGCAAGGGCACGCCGTTCGCGGCACAGCTCGCAGCGGAGGACGCGGCGCAGAAGGCGATGAGTCACGGCATGCGCCAGGTCGATGTGTACGTCAAGGGCCCGGGCCAGGGGCGCGAGTCGGCGGTGCGCGCGCTGCAGGCGCAGGGGTTGACCCTGCTCTCGATCCGCGATGTGACGCCGATTCCGCACAACGGCTGCCGGCCGCGCAAGCGGCGTCGGGTGTAACCGCACGCACCGACCGGGCGCCCCGCTCTCCGCGGAGGGTTCCAGAAAGAGATACGCGCATGGCTCGATATACCGGACCGGTCTGCCGCATCTGCCGTCGGGCAGGCGAGAAGCTGATGCTGAAGGGCGAACGCTGCGTTGGCCCAAAGTGCGCGATCGAGCGCCGCAACCAGCCGCCTGGACAGCGTTCGCCTCGGCGACGCAAGATCTCCGACTACGGCGAGCAGGTGAAGGAGAAGCAGAAGGTCCGCAAAACCTACGGCGTGCTCGAGCGGCAGTTCCGGCGGATGTTCGCCGAGGCCAACCGGCGCCCCGGCGCGACCGGCGAGAATCTGCTGCAGATGCTGGAGCTGCGATACGACAATGTCGTCTACCGGTTGGGCATCGCCGAGTCGCGTGCGCAGGCCCGTCAGCTTGTGCGGCACGGTCATATCACCTTGAACGGCAAGAAGGCCGATGTCCCGTCGATTGAGACGCGAATCGGCGACAAGATCGGCTGGACCGACCGCGGCCGCAACAGCAAGTTCTACGAGATGGCTCGGACCTGGCAGGGTTCCCGCGAGGTACCCGGCTGGCTGCGCATCGACCCGATTCAGTTGGAGGGCGAGTTGACGGCCGTACCAGCCCGAGAAGACCTGGACATGCGAGTCGACGAGAACGCGATCGTCGAGTACTACTCGCGCTAACTCCGGCGCGCAGCACCCCACAGTCCCAGGGAGGGACGCAACAACGTGATCCTGGCTACCGAAACTCCCCAGCTCTCGATTGAGGAAGAACGCGGCGACTACGTTCGGATCGCGGTCGAGCCGCTCTCTCGAGGGTTCGCGCACACAGAGGGCAATGCGCTCAGGCGGGTGCTGCTCAGCGGCATTCGCGGCGCGGCGATCACATCCGTACGGATCGATCAGGTTCAGCATGAGTTCTCGACGATTCCGGAGATGAAGGAAGACACGACGGAGTTCCTGCTCAACCTGCGAGAGATCCGGATTCACGCGATCGCCGACCGTCCCGCCGAGATGCATCTCAACGTCAGCGGCGCCAAACAGGTGACGGCGGGCGACATCGAGGTGCCGGGCGACTACAAGATCGTCAATCCGGACCTCTACCTGGCCACGCTCGACAGCGAGGACGGCAAGCTCGACGTGGTCATGGACGTTGAGACCGGGTTTGGCTTCCGTCCGTCGGAACAGAACAAGAACGGAGAGCACCTGCTGGGTCTGATTCCCCTGGATGCGGTGTTCACCCCGGTGCGCAAGGTGTCGTACGAGGTGTTGCCCGCCTCGGGCGGACGCGGCAGCGAGTACGAACAGTTGCTGATCGAGGTGTGGACCGATGGCACCATCTCGGGAGTAGACGCGGTGCAGTCGGCGGCGCGTTCGCTGCGGACCGAGTTGGAACTCTTCGAGACGATGGGCCAGCCGATCACGACGCGGCAGCTTCCGGCTCACGCGCGTGTCGGTCTGACGGCCGAGCAGTACGACATGCCAATCGAGGAGCTGCAACTGTCGGTCCGGGCGCACAACTGCCTGAAGCGCAGCGGACTGATGCTGGTGGGGCAGATTCTCGAAAAGAGCGACGACGAACTGTTGACGCTGCGCAACTTCGGCGAGAAGTCGTACATCGAGCTGATCGACAAACTCCTGGAGATGCAGCTGATCGACGAGGATGACGCCCGCGTCCGACGAGCGCGGGACGGCGTCTTTGCGCCGACCAGCGAGGAGGCGCTGACCACGCTGCCTCCGCCTCAGGAAGAGACCACGACGGCGCCGACGCTGGGATCGGCTGAAGCCGAGGAGTCGGAGCAGGTTGGACAGAGCGAAGAGGATCCCGAGATCACCGGTTCGCTGGGCGCGGCGCTGCTGGAAGCACTGCGCGAGGCGGGCAGCGGGGTCGACGAGCAATAGACAGTGACGGCGTCCGACCGGACGCCCACACGACGCGGCGAAGGGCCGCAGGCGACGCGGCCACGGGCCGCGGTTGGCCGGGCAGGAATGAAGGAGTGAACGGATGCGGCATCGAAAGAGCGGGCGCGCGCTGAGTCGCAGCCGATCACATCGCACGGCCCTGGTTCGCAACCAGGTGACCGACCTGCTGCGCCACGAAGCGATCGTCACGACCGAGGCGAAGGCCAAGTCGATACGTCCGGTCGCCGAACGGATGATTACGCTCGGCAAGCGCGGCGACCTGCACTCGCGCCGGCAGGCCGGCGCGGTGCTCACCGACCGCAAGGTGTTGCGCACGCTGTTCGACGAGATCGCGCCTCGCTTCGCGGAGCGCAACGGGGGCTACACGCGAATCATCAAGCTGGGACCTCGGCGCGGCGACGGCGCGCTGATGGCGCACATCGAACTCGTCGAACGGGCCGCCCCGGTCGTGGCCGAGGACGACGAAGCAGACTCGGAAGAGTAGTCGCGGAACAGTCCAGTGAGTCAGCGTTGGGCGCTGTTGCTGCAGTACGAGGGCACGGAGTTCGCAGGATCGCAATGGCAACCGCATCGGCCAACCGTTCAGGGAGCGCTGCAAGACGCGCTGCAGTCGCTGACCGGCGTCCCGACGCCGGTGTCGCTCGCCGGACGCACCGACGCGGGCGTGCATGCGAGCGGACAGGTCGGGTCGTGGGTCTCGGAGTGGGACGAGGCGGCGATGCCGGCGCGGCGCTGGGTTCGCGGCCTGAATCACTTTCTGCCGGACTCGGTTGCCGTGCAGGCGGTGGCGGCGGCGCCGGACGAGTTCGATCCGCGCCGGGACGCGGTGTCACGCACGTACACCTATCGAATCCGACTTGCGCGCCAACGGCAGCCGTTGTGGAACCGGCGGGCCTGGGTGCTGTCGCCCCAGTTCGATTCTCGGGCCGCGCGCGAGGTGTTACAGGCGTTGGCGGGCGAGCACGACTTCGCGGCGTTCACACCTCCGAGCAGCGAGCGATCGACGGTCCGCAATGTGAGCGATGCGTCGCTGGAGACACGCGGCGATTCGGTGACGTTTCGTTTCTGCGCCGACGCGTTTCTGCAGCACCAGGTGCGGCGGATGGTCGGCGCGGTCTGCGAGGTCGCGCGCGGGCGGACGCCAGCGGAGCAGTTTCTGCGCGAGTTCGAGCGAGCCGAGCCGGGATCGATGGGTCCGACGGCGCCGGCTTGCGGGCTCGCGCTGACCAGAGTCGACTACCGACAGCCGCTGTTCTCCTGTCTCGACGGGGCGGCGCATGAGATCGATGAATCAGGCTGAGCAGGGTAACGCGAGGGAGGCTGCAGGATGACAACCACGGTACTGGGGCCGCACCAGGTTGAACGGGAGTGGCACGTGATCGACGCGGCCGATCGGCCGCTGGGCAGAGTGGCGACGCAGGTCGCGACGCTGCTGCGCGGCAAGCACAAACCGGTGTTTCATCCGTCGCAGGATGTGGGCGACTATGTGGTGGTCGTCAATGCGGGCAAGGTCGCGGTGACCGGCAAAAAGCTTGAGCAGAAGATCTACTACCGGCACTCGGGTTACCTGGGCGGCCTGAAGGAGACGTCGCTCAAGGAGATGCTGGCCAAGCGGCCGGAGCGGGTGATAGAACACGCGGTGCGCGGGATGCTTCCGAAGAACTCGCTGGGCCGCACGCAGTATCGACATCTTCGGGTCTACGCGGGGGCCGATCACCCTCATGCCGGCCAGGTGGCCGAACAGGGAGCGGAGTAAGCAATGACGACTGCCGCGGGCAACTACTACTACGGACTGGGACGCCGCAAGACGGCGATCGCGCGGGTGCGGCTGTACCCGGGAAACGGCCAGATCACGGTCAACGGCAAGCCGGCCGAAGAGCTGTTCCAACGCCCGGAACAGCGGCGTTTGATCGAAGAGCCGCTGCGTCACACGGGGATGCAGAACAGCTTCTCGGCGGTGGTTCGCTGCACCGGCGGCGGCACGAACGGCTGGGCGGGGGCGATCCGCCTGGGTATCGCGCGGGCGCTGTTGTCCAGCGATGAGACGCTGCGGCGTCCGTTGCGGCAGGCGGGGATGCTGACCCGCGACCCGCGGGCCAAGGAGCGGAAGAAGCCGGGCTTGAAGCGGGCCCGCAAGGCGCCGCAGTACACGAAGCGCTAGGACCGACCGGCACACTCCCGAGTTGAAGACGTTCAGTCGAGGCCGGCGGCGGCTCGGAGGGTGTCGGCGTGGTGTGATTGTTCCCAGGGCAGGTTGAGTTCGGGGCGGCCGAAATGACCGTAGGAGGCGGTCTGCTGATAGATGGGCCGCTTGAGGTCGAGGTGGTGGATGATGGCGGCCGGACGCAGGTCGAAGTGTTCGCCGACGAGCCGGGTGAGCTCCTGGTCCGGGAGGCGCCCGGTGCCGAACGTTTGCAGCGCCAGACTGGTCGGCTCGGCCTTGCCGATGGCGTAGCTGAGTTGAATCTCGGCTCGGGCGGCGAGCTCGGCGGCGACGATGCTGCGTGCGACGTGCCGGGCGGCGTAGGCGGCGCTGCGGTCGACCTTGGACGGATCCTTGCCCGAGAACGCGCCGCCGCCGTGACGGGCCATGCCGCCGTAGGTGTCGACGATGATCTTGCGCCCGGTCAGGCCGGCGTCGGCGAGCGGTCCCCCGACGACGAAGTGGCCGGAGGGATTGACGTAAATGCTGGTTCGGTCGTCGATCAGGTCGGTCGGAATCACGGCGTCGATTACGCGCGTGCGCACGGTTGCGGCAATCTCTTCCTGGCTGACGTCTTCGCTGTGTTGCGTACTGACGACGATGGCGTCGATCCGGCTTGGGCGTCCGTGCGCATACTCGACGGTGACCTGGGATTTGCCGTCGGGTCGCAGCCAATCGGCGAGGCCGTCGGTCCTGGTCTTGTTCAGTTGCCGAGTCAGGCGGTGGGCCAGCTCGATCGGTAACGGCATCAGGCTGTCGGTCTCGTCGCAGGCAAAGCCGAACATCATGCCCTGATCACCGGCCCCCTGGCGGGCGAAGGGGTCGTCGCTGCCTCTCGACGCCTCGCCTGCGATTCCACCGACGCCGCCGGCGATGTCGGGAGACTGGCGATTGATCGAGATCAGGACTTTGCAGAGGTCGGCGTCGATGCCCCAGGCCTTGTCGGTGTAACCGATGCGCCTCAGCGTCGAGCGCACAATCTGCTCGATGTCGATGGAGGCGTTGGTAGTGATCTCGCCGAAGACAACGACCAGGTCCGAGGAGACGGCGGTCTCGCAGGCGACGTGAGATTCGGGGTCGCCGGCGAGGCAGGCGTCGAGCACGGCGTCGGAGATCTGATCGCAGACCTTGTCAGGATGGCCTTCGGTGACCGACTCGGAGGTCCACAGGCCGCTGATGCTCTGGTGGTCGTTGCCGAGCGGGCGAGAGGTGGTCATGTGCCCTCGTCCCAGGAGCTGAGATAGCGGCGCTGTTCTTCGGTCAGCGCGTCGAGTTCAACGCCCATGCTGGCTAGTTTGAGCCGTGCCACGCTCTGGTCAATCTCGTTGGGCACATCGTGGACGCCGGGTTCGAGGGCCGGGTCGGCGCGGAGCAGATGCTCGACCGCCAGCGCCTGGTTGGCGAACGACATGTCCATGACGCTCGCGGGATGGCCCTCGGCGGCCGAAAGGTTGACCAGGCGGCCGTCGGCGAGGACGAGCAGTTCGCGGCCGTCCGAGGTTGTGTGGGCCGTGACGTAGGGCTTCAGCTCGCGCTGCTGCTCGGTGATCTCCGAGAGGGCGTTGAGGTTGATTTCGTTATTGAAGTGACCGGCGTTGGCGAGGATGGCGCCGGACTTCATGCGAGAGAAGTGCGGCGCATCGATGACGTGGATGTCGCCGGTGGTGGTGATGAAGATGTCGCCTTCGTCTGCTGCGTCGGCCATCGGCAGCACGCGGAATCCGTCCATGACCGCTTCCAGGGCGCGGAGCGGATCGACCTCGGTAACGATGACATGCGCGCCGAGGCCGTCGGCTCGGGACGCCACGCCGCGTCCGCACCAGCCATAGCCGGCGACGACGACGGTCTTGCCGGCGAGCAGCAAGTTTGTGGCGCGGATGATGCCGTCGAGGGCGCTCTGTCCGGTGCCGTAGCGGTTGTCGAAGAAGTGCTTGGTGGCTGCGTCATTGACGGCCATGACGGGATAGGCGAGCGCGTCGTCAGCGGCCATCGCTCGCAGGCGAATGACGCCGGTGGTGGTCTCTTCGCATCCGCCCAGCACATCGGCGAGGGCGTCGCGGCGGTCGCTGTGCAGGGTCGAGACGAGGTCTGCGCCGTCGTCGATTGTGATTTGCGGATTCGCGTCGATCGTTCGGTGGATGTGGTCGTAGTAGGTCTCGTTGGACTCGCCCTTGACGGCAAAGACGCTGATGCCGACGCGTTCGACCAGGGCGGCCGCGACGTCGTCCTGGGTGGACAGGGGATTACTGGCGCAGAGGGTCAGGTCGGCGCCGCCGGCCTGCAAGGCGAGGGCGAGATTGGCGGTCTCGGAGGTGATGTGCAGACAGCCGGCGATGCGCACCCCTGCGAAGGGGCGCTCGCGGGCGAATCGCTCGCGGATCTGGGCGATGACCGGCATCTCTCGGGCGGCCCAGTCGATGCGCTGCGCGCCGTACTCGGCCAGCCGGGGATCTGCGATATCGCTCGCGGTGTTGTTCACGTGCGGACGACCTCCCGTTCTCCGTCTCGTCCGCGGCGACGCGCGGCCCATCGACGGACGGCGGTCATCAGCGTACTGGTATGCCTGGTGGCGGACGCCTCGATGATTTGACCGATCGGTCGATAACCGAGCCGATCGTAGGCCTGCACGGCGTGAATGTTGTCGGGGTTGACAGAGAGCACGACCTCGTCAACCTGCTCGAGCAGAGCGGAGGTGACGGCCGAGGTCACCGTGGTCGCGTGCCCGCGTCCTCGGTAGCGAGGATGGGTGAAGACGTTGCCGAGGATGGCGATGCCCTGGGCGCGGCCGATCGCGTGGGTGCCGGCGACGGCCACGAGCCGCTCTTCGTCGGTTGCGCCCCAGTAGCAGCCTTCGCCGATGTGCTCTCGACGGTAATGGGTCGGGTCGCCTTCGGCGTTGTAGAGCCGGTTGAGCAGGTCGACGTGCTCGGCGAGCATTGGTTGGGCGGGACGACGTACGGGGCGGAAGCTGTCGCGAGTGACGAGCATGCGGAGCATGTGGTTGATCTGCCGAAACGTGTAGACGCGCTCGAACGCCTGGCGATGATGCAGCCCGCCAATCGCGAATGTGGTTGGAAAGCCGGGGTGCAGCTTGAGGATCGCGTCGGCGCCGTCGGCCGGGCCGCTGAGCGTGGTGGCGAATCCGAGCCCCCCGTAGGAGTGACAGACCACCGCCTCGCCGGCGCTGGTTGGGCAGGTATAGAACTCGGCCGCGGGCCAGGCGTCGTCGTCGAGCTGGGCGAGGGCATAGGCGGCGTTGTAGCGATCGGCCTGCAACACACGGGCGAGTCGGGCGCGATCCTCGGTCCGGCGGATCTCGACGTACTCAACTGCATCGCCTAGCCGGAGTGACATCGCCATGGGGCAACGTTAACTGGTCTCCCTGATTGGCGTCGATCCATCCAGTTCTCGGACCGTAATCGCGCTTGCGCGTTCGGAGACGAGGCGTGGCGAGGCTCGGAGCAGACCTGCAGTGCCGAATCGTTCGATGGCGAAGGAAGCGACGGCGCAGCCCCAGACTGCGGCCTCGATTAGATCGGCGCCTCGGGCCAGGCTGCTGAGCATTCCGCCGGCGAAGGAATCGCCCGCTCCGGTCGGGTCGATCGCGTCGATGTCGGGCACTGCGGCGATCTGCGTGCGGCGGTCGTCCTGAAAGACCTCGACGCCCAGGGATGCCTTCTTGAGGACGAAGATGCGCGGGCCCAGGAGGCGGATGTCTCTCCAGGCGGCCTCGGCCAGCGCCGGGTCGTCCAGGCTGCCCGGCCAGCGGATCAGGTGCGCGGCTTCGAGAGTGTTGATCGAGACCAGGTTGGCGTGGCGGAGCTGGGCGCGAAACTCGTCGCGGCGCTCGGCGACTTCTCGCTCAATCGTGTCAATGGCGACGAGTTCGGGCTCGACCAGTTGCGCCATCGCGCGTCGGTTCTGGTCGGGGTTGCCCGCGGTCAGGAGCGCAACGCGTGCGCGCCGGTGCATCGGCGCGACAACCACCGGTACCGAGTCGTAGACCCCGGCGCGGGTGTACAGCGTTTCGCGAATGTCGCCCGATGACGAGTATTGGCAGCCCCAACGGAAGTTGGGGCCGACGGCGTCAATGACACTGTCGAGGCGCACGCCGCGATCACGCAAGGGCTGGAGCAATCCGCGGTCCAGATCGTCGCCGATGACCGAGACCGGCGCGCAGGTGGTCAAGAGCGATGCAGCCAGGCATGCGTAGACCGCTGAACCACCGAGTAGCTGGTCGATGTCCCCGGCCTGGCTGTGGATTTCGTCGAGGGCAATCGCACCGACGACTGCGAGATCGATTGCGCTTCCGCCGGCGGATGTGCGCTCGGCGGCGATCACGGCAGACGACCTGCAATCAGCAGCTCATAACGGGCGCGAGTGGCTTCAGGAATGCGGTGAGGGTCGGTCATGATCGCGCCGATCAGCGCGCCTTCGGCGGTCGAAGTCCACCGGGCCGGCAGGTGCTCGGTGAGGTCGGCGATGATGCGTTGGGCACTCTGCACGTTCTGGGCGACGACCTGTGCAACGGCGTCGGCGCTAACGTCGGCCTCGGACTCGTGCCAGACGTCGTAGTCGGTGGCCGTGGCCAGCATGGCGTAGGCGATCTCCGCCTCTCGGGCGAGCTTGGCTTCCGGCACGGCGGTCATCCCGATGATCGAGGCGCCCCAGGATCGGTACAGGTGGGACTCGGCGCGGGTACTGAAGAGGGGACCCTCCATGGCGATGTATGCGCCGCCGGCATGGACTGTTTGCCCGACGCGCCCGGCGCTCTCAGTGAGCCGCGCGCTGAGGTCGGCGCAGAACGGGTCGGCGAAGCCGACATGCACGACGATGCCGTCGCCAAAGAAGGTCGTCGGTCGGGAACCGCGGGTCCGGTCGATGATCTGGTCGGGCACGACCATGTGTCCGGGCACGATGTCCTGTCGCAACGAGCCGACGGCGGAGACGGCCAGGATGCCCTGGACGCCGAGTGCCTTGAGCGCCCAGATGTTGGCGCGAACGGGAATCTCGTGCGGCATCAGGCGGTGGCCGACGCCGTGTCGAGGCAGGAACGCAACACGCTTGCCGTGCAGGCTGCCAATCACGATCTCGTCGGACGGCGGGCCGAACGGGGTGTCCGTGGTCCAGCGTTGGACCTCGCTGAGACCGGGCATCCGGTAGAAGCCGGAGCCGCCGATGACGGCGAGTTGTGCGGTCGGTGAATCGCTGGTCATGGAGGGCGCCTCACAGGGACTAGTAGACAAGGACTAGTAGACGAGCATCGAGTCGACGGGGTGGGGTCGCAGTCGTTCGCGGCCGTTCAACGCTTCGAGCTCGATCAGGAATGCCACCTGGTCGACCGTTGCGCCGGACTGCAGGATTAGTTGGATCGCGGCCTTGGCGGTACCGCCTGTGGCGAGCAGGTCATCGACGAGGGCGACACGGTGTCCGCGGGGTAGGGCGTCGGCGTGCATCTCGATTGTGGCGGAACCGTACTCGAGATCGTAGGAGCGCGAGATCTTCTCAGCGGGCAGTTTGCCCGCCTTGCGGATTGGCACGAAGGGTAGATCCAGCTGCTGCGCTACCGGCGCGCCGAGAATGAAGCCTCGAGACTCGACGCCGACGATGGCGTCAGCGCCGTCGCAGGACTCGGCAAGCCACTCGAGCACGCGCGCAAAGGCGTCGGGTTCGGCCAGCAACGGGGTGATGTCCCGAAACATGATGCCCGGCTCGGGAAAGTCCGGAACCGCGCGGATGTAGCGGGCGACGAGGTCGCTGAGGGTCGGGGAGTCGGTCATGGAGGCAGCGTACCAACTGGCCTCGGCAACGAGCGGCGGGTTGGCTTCCGGTTTCACTGGTAGGCTGACCTTGAGTGCTGAGGCGGGCGAGCGGAGGCCACGTTGGATGATCCCCTGCTCTGGTCGTCAACCGATCAGGAGCGCGCGCTGCGCGTGATTGCCCGCTGGTATGACCTTGATTTCGGCTCGATGACCGACGATGTCGAGATGATCCTGGAGCTCGCCTCGGGGAGTGAGCGGGTCCTGGAGCTGGGCGTCGGCAGCGGTCGCATTGCGGCTTCGTTGGCGCGTGCGGGCCATCAGGTGACAGGTGTCGATTCGTCCGAGGCCATGCTGGAATCCGGCGCTCAGCGTTTGCGCGAGTCAGGCGTCAACGTGGTGCGGGCCGATATTCGTTGCCTCAAACTGGATGAACGATTCGAGCTCGTGTTCTTCGGGCTTTCGACGTTTCAACACCTGTTGCGCCGGGAAGATCAGCTCGCCGCCCTCGGATCGGCGCGAGCGCACCTGGCGGATGAGGGACGCCTCGTGATCGACTGGACCGCTCCCAGGCCGGACGACCTGGATCCGGCTCCGCGCGCGTTGCAGGTTGAGTGGATGCGAGCATCGGACGACGGGCGCTGGGTGACCAAGCAGGCGATGCAGGAGTTCGCCCTCGTCCGCGACTGCGGCTGCGCGCTCGACCGTTCGTCGGCGGTTGCCTGGATTACCTATCAGTACGACGCGGTCGGGGATTCGGGCTCGGTGCACAGGTCGCTGGCCAGGTTCCCGTTGCGAGTGAACCTGAGCGTGGGCGAAATGGCGGGGCTGCTCACCCAGGCGGGCTTGCGGCCCGTGGAGTGGTTCGGTTCCTGGGATCTCGATCAGCCGGGCGAGGGAGACAGACTGATCGTCGTGGCGGTTGAGGCGGAGGGGGCGGCATGACACGAGTGCTGACCGCGCTCTCCGCGTTACTGTTCCTCGCGCTGACCCTGGCCGCGTGCGCGGAGAATCCCAACGAGCATGTGCAGTCGAACGAGTTCTTCCGCCCGGCAGCCGATCCCGGCAGTCAAGAGCAAGAGGGCGCCGCGTCCGACGCAACGTCGCAGCAATCCCGGAGCGAGGATCAGGCGTCGGAACCGGGCGAATCGAGCGATGGAGATGCACAGCAGTCGGGGTCGGGCGAAGCGCACCAATCGTCGGAGGAGGAGCGGGTTCAACAGGACTCACAACAGAGTGTTGTCGAGCAACAGGAGGATGAGTCGGAGGAGGAGTCGGACGGTGTGCCACTGCAGACTACGGAGGACGTCATTCGCCGCTACACCAATCCGACCTATGGCTACTCGATTGAGTTGATCTGCTCACCCTTCTGCGCGCCGACATCGAATGGCATTGATCGCGTCTCGTTCGGCTCGGAGACCGGTAGAGCGTTGATCGGCGTCGACGTGTTTCTCGACGAACAGAGCGATTCGGAGCCGTTGGTTCGCTCGCTGTTGGACCTGGAACAGGTTGAGTTCTCGTCGATCGACGCCACGACGACGATCACCGGGGAGGAAGCGGAGCGATTCAACTGGGAGGAAGACCGACGCGCGACCGGCGGTTTCCAGGTGCGCTGGCACGCGGTGCTGGTACGGGTCCACGGTCTGGCGATCGTGCTGCGCGCCGGCGCGGTGCTGGAGGACTACGACGACGTGTCGGCAGCCCTGGAGCGGGCGATAGACTCGTTCTTCCTGCCGCTGGAGATCGCCGCCCGTCCGGGCCGCTACGAGCGCTTCGACTTCGTGCTCGACTACGACACGGGCGACTTCGCGCAGGAGTTCGGCCAGCCGACGGACAACCCGCCGAGCGACCAGGTTGGTATCTTCGTGTTGCAGTCGACAACGGCGCTCAAGGCGGTGTTGACCTGGCAGACGCTGGGCGAAGCGTTTTACGACGGCGACACGGCGATCACGCAATCGCTGCGGGACTCGCTGGGGATCGAAAACGTGGGCGGGTTCGTTGACGCGGGGACGATCGATGGTCGTCCGGCCCGCAGCGGGGAGACCGAGACGCCGTTCGGAACGGGCGTGATGATGATCCGCTCCTACGCCTGGTACTGCAACGACAGCGGTCGAGAGTTTGTGCTGCACGTGCTCGATCCGGAAGAGCCGGAGGCGGTTGCGTTACCGTTGATCGCGGGATTCCGATGCAGTGTCGAAGACAATGCTGAGGAGGGAGTCCGCTAGGCGAGACTGCTTCGTTCAGAGCGGGGCGGTCAACGCGCTGACGAGCGGTCGACGGGGGGAGAAATGCAGCGGAGGGTTGACTACGGGCACGCGCCGCGTCCGATCACCGTGGCCCTGGACGCGATGGGTGGCGATCACGCGCCGACGGCGGTCGTCAAAGGCGCGATGAGCGCGGCGCGGGAGCTGGACGTCGACATCGTCCTGGTGGGTCGGGGGCGCGAGATACGCAGCCTGATGCCGGCGGCGCAGCGCAACCTGCGCATCCATGAGGCCTCGGAGGCGATCTCTATGGACGCGCCGCCGACGGCGGTGCGGCGGATGCGGGATTCATCGATCATGGTCGGACTCGGACTGCTCGCCGACGGGGAGGCGGATGCGTTTCTCTCCTTCGGCAACACCGGCGCGGTGATGGCCGGATCGCTGTTCAGCCTGGGGCGGATTCCCGGCGTGGCGCGTCCTGCGCTGGGCGCGCTGTTCCGCAACGGGCGCGGCACCACCTCGCTGCTGCTGGACGTGGGCGCGAACGTGGAAGCGCGGCCGCAGCACCTCTGCCAGTTCGCGACGATGGGACGGGCTTACGTGGAGCGCGTGCTGCGTCACCGAAACCCCAGCGTGGGCCTGCTCAACGTGGGTGAGGAGGAGCTGAAGGGCACCGGGTTGCACCAGGAGGCATATCAGCTGCTGGCGCGGCAAGAGCCGAACTTCGTCGGCAACATCGAGGCGAACCGGATGGTCGCCGGGGCGGCCGACGTGATCGTCTCGGACGGGTTCAGCGGCAACGTGGCGGTCAAGCTGACTGAAGGCATCGTTGAGCAGCTCTTTGGCGAGTTGCGCCGCAGCATCGAGGCGAATGTGCTGCACATGGCCGGCGCCTGGATGATGCGCGGCGCGTTTCGCAGCCTGCGCTCGCACTGGGATTATGCGAAGGTCGGCTCGGCGCCGCTGTTCGGGATCGACGGCGCGGTGTTGGTCGGACATGGACGGGCCAACGCCGAAGCCGTGACCAGCGGCATCCGTTCGGCCCGCAGCGTGGTGCAATCCGGCGTGGTGCAGGCAATCGGCGACGCGGTCGCCGGGACCGCGCCCGTGGAGGACGACGCGGAGTTGTCCGAACCGCAACGATCCAATGGTGAGGTGAGCGACACTTGGCGCTACGAGCGGCGCTGATCATCGCCCGAGTCGGCGCGCGGATACGATACATTTGACAGGTCAGCGAGCGATTGACTGCAGATTGCTTGGAGGAGTCAAATGGCAAAGCCCCAGGAAGTCACGGACGCGAGCTTCCAGGTTGACGTGAAGGACAACGACCTGCCGGTGCTGGTCGATTTCTGGGCGCCCTGGTGCGGTCCCTGCCGCATGGTTGCGCCAATCGTGGATGAGCTCTCCGAGGAGTACGACGGCCGAGTCGCCTTCTACAAGCTCAACACGGACGAGAACCCGGGCATCGCGACCGAGTACGGGATCCGCAGCATTCCGACGCTGCTCGTGTTCAAGGGCGGCGAAGTGGCCGGCCAGATCGTTGGCTTCCGCCCGAAGAGCGATCTTGCCAAGCGCCTGGACGAAGTGCTGACCTAGTCGGGCCAATCCCCGCCCAGACTTGATGCGGGCCGACGGCGCTCACGCTGCCGGTCCGCTTCGCGTATCCTGCGCGAGTTACGCGCACATGCTACGCCCGAGAGTCCAACCCTGAAACGAGGCATCTCAGATGAAGGTCGGCGTCCACTTCAACTTCCAGAACTACACGGATTGGGATCGGTTTGAGGCGCATGCCGTCTCCGAGACGATGCCGGTGAGCGACCAGCAGATCTACGAGGAAGACCTGCACCTCGGCGGGCTGGTGGAGCCGCTGGGCTTCGACTCCTACTGGTGCATCGACCACCACTTCTCGCCCTACATCATGACCTCGGGCGCATTGCAAAACCTGACCTACTTCGCCGGCAAGACCGAGCGGATCGACTTCGGCACGATGGTGATCGTGCTGCCCTGGTACGACCCGGTGGCGATCACGGAACAGATCACCGTGCTGGACAACATGCTCCAGGGCCGCAAGCTGACGCTGGGGCTGGGCCGAGGCGCGGCCAAGCGCGAGTTCGAGGCCTTCCGCTCGCCGATGGGCGAGTCGCGCGACCGCTTCATGGAGTCTCTGGACGTAGTGCGCAAGGCGCTGACCCAGGAGTACTTCTCGCACGAGGGCGATTTCTACACGATCCCGGAGACCACGATTCGGCCGCGCCCGCGTAATCCGCAGCAGTTGCTCGACTCTATGCGGGTCGCCTGGATTTCGCCCGAGACGCTGGAGATCGCCGCCAACGCCGGACTGGGGATGCTCTTCACCAACTCGAAGAAGTGGGAGGAGTATCAGGAAGACGTCAAGCGCTTCAACGAGATTCGCGTCGGCAATGGTTGGGAGCCACGTCAGCCGACCGTCGTGGCCAACGTGGCCTGCTTCGACAGCGAGGAAGAGGCCTGGGACGTCATGGTGCAGCACACCGGTGAGTTCCAGGAGAGCGTCGAGCGGCA
>JAPPBK010000058.1 GCA_026705105.1 Chloroflexota bacterium
CGAAAGCGGTTCGGAGTTGCGCGCATTGGAAGCCGAACGCGAACGACTGAACTCGGAAATCCGTTCGCTGGCCGCGCACGTTGGCCAACTCGGATCGCTGTCTCGAATCCAGCAGCAGGCGGTCGAACGCTTCAATATGGTGCCGGCCCGCCCCACGATTGTCCTGGACGTGAATCAGCCGCCGCCGGCGCGAACGATGCCAACCCGTTTCCTGCCTGCCGCCGGCAGCCTCGACCGGGACTTCAACCAGTCGCAAACCGAGACCTCAATCTGGCAGGCGATGATCGACGCGCTGGTCTTCAACTAGCAACCGTCGAGCGAGCGGCAGCGACGGAAGGGCAGGACATTGGCGAGTCCGTCCCCGGGCAGCGGCTTCGAGTCGGTCTCGACTTGGCGAATGCGCGCAGTCATCGCGCTCTTCATCGCCCTGGCCGCCGTGATCGTGGTCCGGCTGGTCATGATCCAGGTGCTCGATCACGAAGAACACGAAACCTACGCGGACCGCACCTGGGCGATTGAGACCAAGGGTCCGCGGGGCGCGATTCTCGACCGCAACGGATTTCCGCTGGCCACCTCGATCGACGCCTGGGAAGTGCACGTCGACACTCGGCTCTGGGCGCGATCGCAGTTCCAACCGACCGACGCCTCGCAGCGCCTCGCCGAGCTGTTGCGAGCGGACGAGTCGATCGTCCTCTCGCTGGCCGCCCAGACCGCGGCGCAGGGCGGGCACGACGCCCTCATCGCGTACGGACTCTCGGGCGCGCTGGGCGCGCAGATTCACGCCGAGGCGCTGCATGGCGTTCAGGTGCGCAAGACCTCGTCGCGCCGCTACGTCGAAGGGTCCATGGCTTCACAAGTGATTGGGCTGGTCGGTCGCGACGAGCAGGGTCTGGCCGGCCTCGAGTACCAACTCGACGAGTTGCTCGGCGGCGAGTCTGGCCTGCTCGTCCAGGAAGTCGACGGGCTCGGCAATCCGATTCCCTTCGGTCCGCGAGCCGAGCTGCCCTACCAGCAGGGCGCGTCAATCGTCCTGACCATCGACCGCAATCTGCAGTGGATTGCCGAATCCACGCTGCAAGCCGCGGTGGACGAGTGGGACGCACGCGGCGGGCACATCATCATGATGGATCCCCGCAACGGCGACATTCTCGCGCTCGCTTCGCTGCCCACCTACAACCCAATGACGATCGACCTCGATCTGCCGGAGTCCATCGCGTTGCTCAGGTCTCGCGCAGCGTCGGACATCTACGAGCCCGGTTCGACGATGAAGATCGTCACGATGGCGGCGGCGCTCGACAGCGGCATCGTTTCTCCGGGGACCACATTCATCGACACCGGCGCAGTGGTGATTGAAGATCGCACGATCAAGAACTTCGATCTCAGCTACCACGGTGAGCAGACGATGACGCAGGTGCTCCAGCGATCGTTAAACACCGGCAGCGTCTGGGTCGCCCAGCAGCTGGGCGCGCGCACGTTCTACGAGTATCTGTACCGGTTCGGATTCGGAGCCAGTACCGAGTCGGGCCTGCCTGGCGAGATCGGTGGGGTGGTCACGGACTCGACCGACATTCGTTGGTCGCCCTCGCAACTGGCGACCAACTCGTTCGGTCAGGGCATTGCCGTGACCCCGTTGCAGATCCTCCAGGCGTACGCGACGGTCGCCCGAGGCGGCGTCCCCGTACGGCCTCGACTGGTCTCGGCGATCATCACCGATCAGGGTGTCCAGCACTTCGAGCCGCGAATCGAAGACCGCGCGATCAGCCGCGAGACCGCGGCCACGTTGACCTGGATGATGCAGGCGGTTGTCGACGGTGTGCTGGGGCATCCCGCCCAGGTCGACGGCTGGCCGGTTGCCGGAAAGTCGGGCACGTCCGATGTCGTCGAAGACGGCGCCTATCTCGAACACGAGTCGATCGCGACATTCGCCGGGTTTGCTCCGGCCGACGATCCCCGAGTCGTCATCCTGGTTCGTATCGATCGCCCCCAGGGTGAACTCTTCGGCGGCATCGTGGCCGCGCCGATCTTCTCCGACCTGGTGAGCGTGGTACTGCCCTATCTCGGCGTGCCGCCAACTGCATACATCGCAGATCCCAGCTCCTGGAACACCGGCCCGTCCGGTTCGATCGAGGAAGCGAGTAGTGAACAGGAGCGCCAGGATGCGCTGACCGCCTCGGTTGACACGGACGAACAGGCGTCGCCAGTCACCTACATCGAGGACGAGTCGAACTCCGCGGCCACCCAGGAGGACGACGAGTGATTTCCTCGCGCGACCTCGGCGACCTGCTTGAATCGCTGCTGCATGAGCGACCGCAGCTAGACGACGCGCCGTTCTCCGAGATCGTGATCGACTCTCGTGAAGCGGTTCCCGGCAGTCTCTTCGTCGCGCTGCGCGGCGAACGTATGGATGGACACCGGTTCGTCGACGACGCGCTGGCGCGCGGGGCTGCTGCAGCCCTGGTCTCGGTCGCGTCCGGACTGAGCGGACCACGCTTGTTCGTGGTTGACGATCCGCTCACGGCCCTGCAACAAGCCGGACGAGATTGGCGCGCGCGAGTCGATGCGCAGGTCGTCGGGATCACCGGAAGCGTGGGCAAGACCACGGTGCGCGAGGCGACCCACCAGTTGCTGTCCCAATACGTCCCCACGCACCAGTCGCCGCGCAACTACAACGGCGACATCGGACTGCCGATCGCTCTGCTCGGCATCGAACGCGACGACGAGTGGGCTGTGATCGAGATCGGGCCCTACTCGCAAGCGGAGATGGAGTTGCTCGTCTCCTCTGCACAGGCGGACGTCGCCATTGTCACCAACGTGGGGCCAACCCACCTCGAGCGCTTCGGCACTCTGGACGACACCGAACGGATCAAGGGACTGCTACCCGAGTCGCTTCCAGCGGACGGCCTGGCCATCCTCAACGGCGACGACCCACGGGTCCGTCGGATGTCGGCCCGGACGCGCGCGGAGACGCTCAGCTTTGGACTCGGCGAAGGCTGCGATTTGCGGGCAACAGACATCGAGACCCGCGGATTCGACGGCGTCGAGCTCACGATCGTGGATCGACACGGTGGCCGGGAACAGCGCGTGTTCACGCCGCTGCCCGGCATCCACCAGACGATGACTGCGTTGGCGGCCGCCGCTGCGGGTCTGCGAGCAGGCCTGGATCTGACGCAGATCGGCGATGCGCTCCGCAACCTGTCTCCCGGATCGCGCCTTGTGCGGCGGACGGCCTGGAACGGCGCGGCGATCATCGACGACTCCTACAACGCGGCGCCGCTCTCGACACGGGCGGCGCTCGACCTGCTGCGTGACTGCGAACCGCGCCGCGTCGCGTTGCTCGGCGACATGTACGAGCTGGGCACTGAAGAACAGCAGGCTCACCGCGAAGTCGGGCGCTACGCCGCCGAGCGCTGCGACTGGTTGATCGCGGTCGGCCCGCGCTCGCGGGCAATCGTCGAGGCCGCCCGCGAGGTGGGACACGAGCACGCCTGCTGGGTCGAAAACGCCGAGCAGGCCGCCCAGATCCTGCGCAGTTCGATGGAGCGTTCCGACACCTTGCTGGTCAAGGCGTCCCATGCAATGCACCTCGAGCGGGTCGTCGAGAGGCTGGCGGACTCGTGACTACGTTCTCGCTCGGCACCGCCGGGATCGCCTTCGCCATGGCGCTGATCATCGGGCCGTTCATCATCCGCTGGCTCGAACGGCGGAGCACGGGCAAGGCAATCTCCGATGAAGGTCCGAGCAGCCACCAGGTCAAAGCCGGCACACCGACCATGGGCGGCCTGATCTTTCTGATCCCGATTGTCGTCCTGACCATCGGCGCCAACCTCGTCGAAGGCGACCGCTGGTCGATCCTGCTGCCTCTCGTCGGCGTCGTCGCGCTGGGCGCGATGGGATACGTCGACGATCTCGGAACCCTCATCGGCCGTGTTCAATCGGGGTTGACCTGGAAGCTCAAGTTCGCGCTGCTGACCGCGTTCTCGGTCGCGGTCGGCCTGGTGCTCTACTTCGCGCTCGATGTGCAGTCCCTCAACGTGCCCTGGGCGGGACAGTTCTCGCTCGGCCCCGCCTACATCGTGATCGCCGCCGTGACGGTGTTCGCCACGGTCATTTCCGTTGCGATATCGGATGGACTCGACACGCTGTGCGGTGGCACCGGCGCGATCGCGATCGCCTCGTTCGGTGTGATTGCGGTCGGCCAGGAGCAGGACTTTCTGGTCCGCTTCGCTTTCACGACCGTCGGCGCAGTGCTCGGCTTCCTCTGGTTCAATGCGCATCCGGCCCGGGTGTTCATGGGCGACACCGGGGCAATGGCGATTGGCGGGACGCTGGCGACTATCGCGCTGATGACCGGTCACTGGCTGCTGTTGCCGGTGATCGGGATCGTGTTCGTACTGGAAGCATCGTCCGACATTATCCAGGTCGGCTGGTTCAAGTGGACCCGCCGACGCACCGGCGAGGGGCGGCGCATCTTCCGCATGGCGCCGTTGCATAATCACTTCGAAATGGGCGGCTGGTCCGAGCCTCAGATTGTCACCCGGTTCTGGTTGGTCGCGATCGCCGGCGGCATTCTCGGCGTCGCCTTGGCATTGCAGGTGCCAAAATGAGCCTGCCCCAGCCGACTGAAGCCCCCGCCTCGTTCAACGGACATCGCGTCGCCGTCGTCGGCATGGGCATCGAGGGCCGCGACGCGTTCCAGTTCCTGGTCCGCGAAGGCGCGGAAGTGATCACGGTCGATCGCAATCCTCGCCGAGCGATGCGCGCCCAGGAAGACCTCTCCCTGCTCCACGGCCTCGACGCCCTGATCGCCAGCCAGGGCGTGCCCTGGGACTCGGCGCTGTTGGTCGAGGCGGCTACGCGCGGGTTGCCCGTCTTCGGCCCGACGCAGGTTTTTCTCGAACGCTGTCCGTCGAATCGGGTGATCGGCATCACCGGCAGCGCCGGCAAGACAACAACGACGACCCTGGTACACGCGCTGCTCAGCCGCGCCGGCGTCGACTGCGTCGTGGGCGGCAATATCGGCAGAGGGCTGTTGGGCCAGCTCCCGGATATCTCCCCGGACACTACGGTCGTCGCCGAGCTCTCACACACCCAGCTCTTGCGCACGACACGCAGCCCGCAAGTCGCGGCCATCACCAACATCACGCCCAATCACCTCGATCAGTTCGACTGGGACGATTACCAGGCGTTGAAGTACCGAATCGTCGAGTATCAGACGGAGGCCGACCGAGTGGCGCTGCCATTCGATGAGCCGCGCGCGGCGCACGCGTCGCGCCTGGGACCGGCGGCGACGACGTGGTTCGGCATCGGCGAGCCGCCGTGCCGCGCCGCGGCGTACTGTGATCGCGGCCGCATCTTCCGCATCGACCATCAGTTCATGGATGCCGACGAGCTGAAGATTCCCGGACAGCACAATCTGCGCAATGCGCTCGCCGCGCTGGCCATCGTCGGCGACCTGGTTTCCGACCGAACCGCTGCCGCCGTGCTCTCAACGTTCACCGGCGTGCCGCATCGGTTGGAGTTGGTCGCCGAACTGAACGACGTGCGATTCATCAACGATTCGATCGCCACCACGCCCGAGCGCACGCTGGCCGGTCTGAGGGCAATCGATGGACCGATCGTGCTGATGCTCGGCGGCCGCGACAAGCGCCTACCCCTCGACCCGCTGGTCGACGAACTGCGTGGCCGCGTGCGGCGAGTCGTCCTGTTCGGCGAGACCGGCGCTGCGTGGGCGGAGTGGTGCGCCGGACTGGGCATCGATGCTCACCATGCAGGAGAGTTCGCGTCGGCGTTCGCCGAATCCGTCGGTTCTGCGCGGGCGGGCGATGCCGTTCTGCTCTCGCCCGGCGGCACCTCGTTCGACGCCTATCCCAACTTCGAGGCTCGCGGACAGCACTTCCGTGACCTGGTCAACGCGCTGCGGCAGGAGGGGAGTCCGGCCGATGAGTGTTGATCGCGCCGCAGCGCCCCCGGCGCAGTCGGAGTCAAGCGGAGTGTTGGGCCGGGTCCGGGTGCCCTCCCGCGGAGCTGCCGCGCATTCTGACGAGGACGGAGAACATGTAGTCGGCCGCCGGATCATCCGCAGATTACGCCGTCCCGCCTCTCCGCCCGACTGGGTATTGGTCGTGTCGGTGCTGGCGCTGGTCTTCATCGGACTGGTCTTTGTCTTCTCTTCGTCGCTGGCCATCTCCCAGGAGCTGCACGGCAACACGCACCACTTCGCCCTGCGCCAGGTGATCGGCGCAGGAATCGGCCTCATCGCATTCGGTGTGCTGGCGAACATCGACTACCGGCGCTGGCAATCGATCTCCTCCCTGATCATTGGCGGCGCGATAGTCCTGCTCACGATGGTCCTGGTCCCGGGAGTTGGTCATGAAGAGAACGGCGCGCAGCGCTGGATCCAGATCGGTTCATTGCCGGCGCTGCAACCGTCAGAATTCGCAAAGCTTGCAATCTGCATCTACGTTGCCGCCTGGCTCGCTGCGAAAGGCGACGAGATCAAGCGCATCCCGCTGGGTCTGGCGCCGTTCTGCATCATCATCGGCAGCGTCGGCGGATTGATCATGCTCGAGCCCGACCTGGGCACCTTCGCGGCGATCTCCGCGACCGGCGTGGTCATGTTCTTTCTCGCCGGCGCAGCGCTGAAGCATATGGTGATCCTGTTTATCGGCGGCAGCGGCGTGCTCTTCCTAATCATCGGCTTGTTCGGCTACGGCCTCGAGCGCGTGCGCACCTTCTTCAACGCCGAAGAGTTCGCCCAAGATGCCGGATTCCAGATCATCAACCTGGTCTCAACGCTCGGCTCGGGCGGTCTGACCGGCGTCGGACTCGGCGCGTCGCGGCAGAAGTTTTTCTACGTCCCCTCGGCCCACACCGACGGCGTCTTCGCGATCATCGGTGAAGAAACAGGCATGCTCGGCGCGTTGATCGTGCTGACGATCTTTGGCGCGTTGATCTATCGGGGTATTCGCGCCGGCATGCGGGCGGAAGATCGATTCGGCACGCTGCTCGCGTTTGGCATCGTCGCCTGGTTCGCGTTGCAAGCGTTCTTCAACATCGCCGGTGTGACGCGCACAATCGTCCTGACCGGCATCCCGCTGCCGTTCCTCAGCTTCGGATCTTCCGCCCTGATCGCCTCCATGGCCGCGGCCGGCATCCTCGTCTCCATCTCCAGATACGGCCGAGGCGAGTTCCCTGCTTCCGCAGACCCGCCGCTCAACGACGCAGCGCCCACTCGCGACGTCGCGCCGCGGCCGCAGCGCCCGCCCAAGCCATCTCCCTTCCACAGCGGCCGAGGAGACGGCGGATGAAGCGGACTCTGCGGGTGCTGCTATCCGGAGGCGGTTCTGGTGGCCATGTCTTTCCCGCCATCGCCGTGGCCGACGCGTTGCGCGGCATGGGACATGGGCAGCAGGCAGAGATCGAGTTTCGCTTCGCCGGCACTGCCGACGGGGTCGAGTCGGAACTGGCCGGTGAAGCGGGCCTCGCCTACGCGACGATTGCCGCCCGCGCGTTGCGCGGTCGCAATCCGCTCTCCCAGCTCCTCTCAGTGGGCGCGACCGCCACCGGCGTGCTCGACGCGCTCGCCCTGATCGCCCGCTATCGGCCCCATGTGGTCTTTCTCACCGGCGGCTATGTGTCCGCGCCGGTTGGCGTCGCGGCATGGCTCATGCGCCGGCCGATCGTCTTGCTCCAGCCCGACATCGAGCCGGGCTGGACGCTGCGCCTGCTCGCCCCGCTGGCCAGCCGGATCTGCGTGACCCACGAGCGCTCCGCCCAGCGCTATCGGCCGGGCAAGGCCGTCGTGACCGGGTATCCCCTGCGCCAGGGCTTCCACGACCTCGACAAACCGCTCGCTCGCGCCCACTTTCAGCTCAACGGCGGACCCGCCTTGCTCGTGACCGGGGCGGTGCGCGGCGCGCGGCGAATCAACGACTGCATCGCGGACCGGCTCGACGCATGGCTCGAGCGCACGCAGCTTGTGCACATCTCCGGGCGAGATGACTACGACCGTCTCGCGCGCCTGCGGGGGGCGCTGCCGGCCAAGCTCCGCTCCCGCTACCGGCTGTACTCCTACATGGCCGAAGAGATGCCGCTGGCCATGGCGGCCTGTGACCTTGCCGTCTCGCGCGCCGGCGCGTCGGTGATGGGCGAGTATCCCGCCGCCGCGCTTCCGGCCGTGCTGGCGCCGCTGGGCGAGGCCGGCGGCCACCAGCGGTACAACGCACAGCTCCTCGCCGATGCCGGCGCGGCTGTCCTGATTGACGACGAGCGCGTCGGCGATCAGCTCTTCGACCTCGCCACCACATTGTTGGGCGATTCGCAGCGGCTTGAATCGATGCGTGAGTCGATGCGGCGGCTGCGCCGGATTGACGCCGCGGCGCGTATTGCCGAAGTGATCATGGCTGTGGCAAAGTGACGTAACGATGACGATGAACGTTCACTTCGTAGGCATCGGCGGGATCCACATGTCGGCTCTCGCCCACATTCTGCTCGACGACGGCTTGGTCGTATCAGGCTGCGACCGCTCCGATGCACCGATCCTGGACTCGTTGAGAGTCCGCGGCGCGAGAATCCTGGTTGGACATAACGAGCACCACGTCACCACGGCGACCCGGGTAGTTCGCACCGCCGCAGTGCCCGAGTCGCACCCCGAGATTGCCCGGGCGCTCGAACTGGGCATCCCGGTACAGACCAGAGCCGAGCTGCTCAGCGAGATCGCGGCGCCGCGCGATGCGATCACCGTCGGCGGCACGCACGGCAAGACCACGACCACCGCGATGATTGCACACTGCATGCGGGCATCCGGCCGCGACGCCGGCTACGTGATTGGCGGCGAGGCGCCCGACTTCTGCGTACACGCACGACGCGGTACCGATCCGTGGCTGGTGCTCGAAGCGGACGAGTACGGACGCGCGTTTCATCACTACACGCCCTCGGTCGCAGTGCTTACCAACTGTGAACCGGACCACCTGGACTACTACGGCTCACAGGACGCACTCGAGGCCGCCTTCCTGCAATACGTGGAGACGCTCAAAGCCGGCGGAGTGCTGGTGGTCGGCGTCGACTCTCCCGGGGCGACGCAGATCGCGCAACGTCTCCGCGCACAGCGACCGGACGTGCGAGTGGTCACCTGCTCATCGGGGCGCGACGCCGACTATGCCATCCGCAATCTCGATGACGGGTTTCTGCTCACCGCGCCGAGCGGACAGCATCGCGGGGCGTTGCAACAACCCGGCGAGTATCAGTTGCAGAACGCAGCCGCCGCGTTCGCCGCGTTGGACCAGGCCGGATTCGAGCTCGGCGATGCCGTCGAGTCCATGGGCACGTTCCGCGGCGTCAACCGGCGCTTCCAGTTGCACGGCGAAGCACACGGCGTCATCGTGCTCGACGACTACGCCCATCACCCGACCGAGGTGTCCGCCGCAATCGACGCGGCGAAGCAACGCTGGCCCGAGCGCCGCGTCGTCGTGCTCTTCCAGCCGCACACCTACACGCGGACGTCATACTTGCTTGACGGCTTCCGCGCCTGTTTCCGCGCGGCCGATGTCGTCTACACCGTCGATACCTACGCCGCCCGCGACATGAGCGGCGCGGAGCTGACGTCGGAGCAACTCGCAACCGAGATCGCTGTTCCCGATGCCGAGTACGGCGGGTCGATCGAACAGAGCGCCCGCACCGCCGTTGAGCGGGCGATGGCCAACGACCTGATCATCACGATGGGCGCGGGCGACGTCGACGCGGCGGGACCGATCATTCTGCGCGAGTTGCGCCGGGAGGGCGGCGTACCGGCATGACCCGATCTCAGATTCTCCATGCGCTCTTGCACGAGCTCAACGCGCGGCGCAGCGAACCGCTCGGCCGCCACACCTTCGTTCAGGTCGGCGGACCGGCGGACTGGTTCGTCAACGTGCGAGATGTTGACGCCTTGATCGATCTGGTACGCGCGGTTCGCTGCTCCGCAACTCCGCTGACCTTACTCGGCGCCGGCTCGAATGTCCTCATCCGCGACGGCGGTGTTCGAGGCGTCGTGCTCAAGAACGAGACGCGCGGCTGCCGACGGGTGGACGGCGATCGGATTGAGGTCGACTCCGGCATCCGGTTCGCCGCGCTCGCCCGCTCGACCGCGCGCGCCGGCCTCGCCGGCCTCGAATGGGCCGCCGGCATTCCCGGCGCGATCGGCGGCGGCCTGCCGACCAACGCCGGCGCCTACGGCTCCGACCTGTCCGACCTGCTCGTCGAAGTCCGCGCCATCAGCCCGGATGGGGAACTCGTCCGGTTCGAGGCCGCTGCGCTGCAACTGGGCTACCGGACCTCACGCTTCCGTGATGGCGATCTGAGCGATCACATTGTCACCTCGCTCACGCTGCAACTGCGCGAAGGCGATGTCTTCGCATCGCTGGCCGAGATTGACCGCGTGGAAGCCTTGCGCAAGGCCAACGCGCCGAGCGGGCCATCGCTCGGCTCCACCTTCAAGAATCCTCCCGACGATTCGCGACCGGCCGGTCAGTTGATCGAACAGGCAGGGCTCAAGGGCGCGCGCGTCGGTTCGGCCATGGTCTCCGAGCTGCACGCCAACTACATCCTCAACACCGACGTCGCCAACGCCCGAGCCGGCGACTTCCTGGCGCTTATTGACCAGGTACGCGACACGGTCCTGGCCCAGTACGGCGTCGCGCTGGAGCCGGAGATAGCGGTGATTGGTGAGGAGGCCGCCAGTGCCTGAGGCCGCTCGAAGCCTGGGCGTCGTCTTCGGCGGCGCATCCGTCGAACACACGATCTCGATCCGTTCGGCGCGAGCCGTGATGGCCGCAGCCAACACCGAGCGCTGGCGGGTGGTCCCCTTCGCCGTCTCGCGCGCCGGACACTGGCTCACACCCGAGGAATCGAGCCGCGCCCTGTCGAACATCCAGCAGGGCGGTCGCGAGGAAATCCCGGACCCGGCGTCGTCCCGACAGGGTCGCATTCCGCAGTCGACCCTTGCCGCCCTCGTGCAGTGCGATGCCGTCTTTCCCCTGATCCATGGAGCGTCCGGCGAAGACGGCGTTCTGCAGGGATTCATCGAAACGCTGGACGTGCCTTACGTCGGCTCCGGCGTCGCCGCGTCCGCGCTCGCCATGGATAAAGCGCGCTGCAAGCAAATCCTGCGCGATGTCGGCATCCGCGTCGCGCCCGACATCACGGTGTCATGCGACGAATGGCGCAGCGATCCGACCGCCGTGGCGCGGCGAGCCGCAGAGATCGGCTATCCCTACTTCGTCAAGCCGTCGCGTGGCGGCTCCAGCATTGGCGCCGGCCGGGTTGACTCGCGAGAAGACGCCGCCGACGCCCTGGCCGCTGCGTTCGCCTGCGACTCCGACGTCCTGATCGAGGAGGCGATGCCGTCGCCGCGCGAGATCGAGTGCGGCGTGCTCGGATCAACAGGCGGCCGGCCGCCAATCGTCTCGCCGCCGGGCGAGATTCGCACGCAACGACCGTTCTACGACTACATCGCCAAATACGAAGATCCCGCCACCGAGTTGATCGCGCCTGCGCAGCTCGAAGCACAGCTCGCCGAACAGCTTCAGCGTGCCGCCCTTGATGCCTGGCGCGCCGTCGGCGCCGAAGGCATGGTCCGCGCGGACTTCCTGGTCGACAACGACGGTCGCTTCTGGCTGGGTGAGCTGAACACGATTCCCGGCTTTACCTCCGCTTCGATGTTTCCCCGCGTGTTCGAGGCCGTCGGCATTCCTCTGAGCGACCTGATCGACCGACTCGTCGAACTGGGCATCGAACGCCGCCACGGTCGGGCCAACCGCGCCACCGCCGATCGGGAGGCGCTGCCGTGAGCAGTACGCACTTAGAGAGCGAACAAGATCGCCCGACGACGGAAGACGCCTCGCCGCCTGATGACGTCGTCGTGCATCCCGTCCCGCCAGGCCGCTGGCGCGAGCTGTGTTCGCGCCTGGCGTCGATGGCGGCGGGCCGCGCACTCGCCCCCTTCAAGATCCGCTGGCCGCTGTTCATGTTTGGCGCGTTGGTCCTGGCCATCGCCGGGCTCGGCGCCACGCTCGCCCTACTCAACTCGCCCCTGCTGGACGTTAGCCGGGTTGAAGTCGAAGGCGCGCATGTTGTATCCGCCGCGTCCGTGAAGCAGCTCGCGGGCGTGAAAGGCCAGCACGTGCTGCTCGCCGATCTCGAGGCGGCGCAGCAACGCATTCGCGCGCTGCCGATGGTCAAAGAAGTCGAGATCAGCCGGGACTGGCCAAACGGCATCAAAGTCGCCATAGTGGAGCGAGCCCCCTGGGGCCGGTGGCGGGCAAACGACACAGTGTGGGCAATCGATTCAGAAGGCATCGTCCTTGAGGGCACAGCGCCCGCGTACGACGGACCCATCGTGACCCAGGTCTCGGCCCTGCCGGCGATCGCCGCCGGCGCGCAGGTCGACACGACCGCGCTGCAAATGGCCGACGAGCTGCACCGGCGCGGCGCGCCGCTGCCGCTGCCGGCCGTGCTCGCTTACGAGTGGTCGCTGGTCGACGGACTCGTGGTCGTCACCGAACACGGGCGGATCGTGTTCGGCGGCGCGGACGGACTCGACTTCAAGTACACCGTCTGGGAACTGCTCGAAGAGGAAGCGCAGCGTCGCGGCGAACCGCTGCTCTTCGCCGATCTTCGCTTTGGTCTGCGCCCGCGCGTCGAGATTGGGTTCAACCTCGGCCGCGGCGTCCTCAATCGCGAGCCCCATGCCACGCAACTAGTCGACAACACGAAACCGCCGAACCCTCAGCCGTCTGCGGCGGCTGCGTCAACTCGCTAAGACCAACAGGACACGAACTCGGGAGCGAACATGCCGCCTACATCCAACGCCAGTGTCGCGATTGATCTGGGAACCTCCGTGATCACGACGGTCGTCGGCGAACGTGACGACCTGGGGCAGTTGCACATTCTCGGGATCGGGCAAGCGCCGTCGAGCGGCATCGAGGCCGGCCAGATCAGCCACGTCTCGCGCGCCGCCGACTCGATCCGCGCGTCGTTGGACCAGGCCGAAGCATCCTCCGGCCGACAGATCCTGTCCGTCGGCATCGCCGTCTCCGGGGCGCATCTGCAGAGCATGAACAATCGCGGCGCTGTCGCGCTGCCCTCGATCGGCGAACCGATTCGCGACGCGGACCTGGTGCGCGCCATCGACTCCGGGCGTGCCATCACGATCAACCACGTCGCCTCGTTGGTCCATGCCATTCCGCGCTACTACGTCGTCGACTCGGACCGCCGCTCGTTCGATCCGCGCGGCCAGCACGGCCAGCGGCTCGATGTCTCCATGCACCTCGTCACCGCATCGCAGAGCGCGATCCAGAACGCGGCGCACTGCGTCCAGAATGCGGGCGTCGATGTTGAACTGATCGCGGCCAAACCGGTCGTCGCCGCCGAACGCGCCGTGCGCGGCGACGAGAAGGAGTTCGGCGCGCTGGTCGTCGGACTCGACTCCGGCACGACCACGCTCACCACCTTCGAGGACGGCGCAATCTCTCATACCTCCGCCCTGCCGATCGGCACTTCCCACATTGCCCGCGATCTCTCTGTCGGTTTGCATTGCGCCAACGACGAGGCGCTCTCGGTCATGCGCTCACACGGCTGGGCGATCCCGCAACTGGTGCCCAACGACGCGGCGCAGATTCAGTTGCGCGGATTCTCGGCCGATGGGGGAATGCACCGCGCAGAGCCGTCGTTGGTCGCCGAGATCATCAACGCCCGCGCCAGCGAGACGATCAGCATGATCGCCAATCGGATCACCGAGTTCCAGCTCCAGCACGCCCTCGCCGGAGGCATCATCCTGATCGGCGGCGGAGCAGCGCTGCAAGGAATCGACCTGCTGTTCAGCAAGGCGCTCGAATCGCCTGCCCGAATCGGCGAGCCCGGCGACCTGTATGGACTTGCCGACAAGCTGCGCCATCCCGACGCGCTGGGCGCGGTCGGCATGCTCGACTGGATGCTCGACTCCGGCGACGCAATCTCCGCCGGTCATTCCGGCAGCATGGCCCGACGCTCGGAGTCCGGCGAGTCGCTGCTGGGCTCGCTGGTCTCCGGAGTGTCCGGCTTCTTCAGCGTCTTCAGCCCAAACAGCTAGGAATCCACGCATCCACACAGCCACACAGCCACACAGCCACTACAGCCACTACAGCGTAGAGAGAGGAACGCCGCATGGTCATACGGAACCGCAATAGCCGAGACGAGGGCATCCCGCCAATCACCGTTGTCGGAGTCGGCGGAGGCGGCTGCAACGCCGTGAACCGCATGATCGACGACGAGATTCGAGGCGTCGAGTTTGTCGCCGTCAACACCGACAATCAACAGTTGTCCTCGGCCAGGGCTGAGACCATCGTCCGGATCGCCGATGCCGAATCCGACGGTCTCGGCGTCGGCGGCGATCCCGAGCGCGGCGCTCGCGCAGCCGAGAACAGCCGCGACGAGATCCGCGACCTGTTCAGCGATGTCGATATGGCGTTCATCACCGCCGGCATGGGCGGCGGCACCGGCACCGGCGCTGCGCCGATCGTCGCCGAAATGGCACGCCAGGCCGGCGCATTGACGATTGCGGTCGTCACCCGTCCCTTCGAGTTCGAAGGCGTGCCCCGCGCGGACTCGGCGCAGGACGGCATTGACCGGCTGAATGAGGTCGCCGACACCGTGATCGTGATCCCCAACCAGCGCTTGATCGACAAGAACGACCGCAGCCTCACCGTCACCCAGGCGTTTGGCCGCGCCGACGATGTGCTGCGCCAGGCCGTGCGCGGGATCTCCGACGTGCTCACCGTGCCCGGCGAGATCAACCTCGACTTCAACGACGTGAAGAAAGTCATGGGCGGCGGCGGGCACGCGTTGATGGCGCTGGGCCACGGCTCAGGCGACAATCGCGCCATCGACGCCGCCGAGGAAGCGATCCAGTCTCCGCTGCTCGAAGACAGCATCCACGGCGCAACGCGGGTGCTCTACAACGTCACGTCCGCCGGCGATCTGGGCATGTTGGAGCTCCAGCAAATCGCCGATTTCGTCCGCGAGAAGGTCCATCCCAATGCCGAGATCATCATGGGCACGGTGATCGACGAGAAGCTGGATGGCGACATCCAGATGACGCTAATCGCCACCGGATTCGAGCCGGTCAGCCAGACGCAGTCGGCAACCCGCTACGAACAGGCTCCGAGCACGCAGGCCGCCTTTGCAATGGCTGCCGACGAACCTCGACAGCCGACCCGCGAGGAGATCCTCGACAACCTGACCTTCAAGCCGGTCGCCCCGCGCAGCCTCGATGAGCTGGCCACGCCCACCTTCCTGCACAGTCGGCAGGCGTCTGCCAACGCCGCCGGGAACTCGAATGGCGCTCGCCGCTGGGATCCGGACGCCGCGTTCGGGAGCGAATGAGAATCGACCTCGTCACCATCTTCCCGCCGCTCGTCGCGGGCGCATTTGAGCACAGCATCGTCAAACGCGCCCGCGACCGCAGGATCGTGGAGATTCACATCCACGACTTGCGCGAGTACGCCGCCGACCGGCACCGCACGGTCGACGACTATCCCTACGGCGGCGGAGCGGGCATGGTGATGAAGCCGGAGCCCTGGTTCCGCGTCGTCGAGCATCTGCGAGAGCAGGGCAATCCCGGGCGCTGCGTGCTGCTCACGCCGCAGGGGCGTCGTCTCGACCAGGCCCTGGTTCGGCGGCTGGCTGCCGAAGATCGACTGATCATCCTCTGCGGACGCTACGAGGGCGTCGACGAACGGGTGCGCGAGCATCTGGCGGACATCGAAGTCTCAATCGGCGACTACGTACTTTCCGGCGGTGAACCGGCGGCCGTCGTGCTCACCGATGCGGTCGTCCGCCTGCAACCCGGCGCATTGGGCTCCGCGCAGTCGACCGTTGAGGAGTCTTTCTCGGAAGGGCTGCTCGAGTATCCGCAGTACACGCGGCCGCCGGAGTATCGCGGCTGGCGCGTGCCCGACGTGCTGCTCAGCGGCGACCACGGAGCCGTCGAGCGCTGGCGGCGCGAGCAGCAACAACAGCGCACTCGGCAGCGACGTCCTGACCTCCTGGCGGAACCGGGCGATGTGTCGGAGGCAACGAGCTAAGCGACGACTCCGCGCAGCGGCTGGCTGGTCTGCAAGCCCAGTCGCGCCATAAGATGGTGAAACGACCGTACTCTCGTCGCCTCGTCCGGAGTTGACCCCATGGACCGCAGTGATCTTCTGACCTATGAACGCAACCCGGCGATCGAGGAGTTCCAGCCCGGCGACACCGTTCGCGTCCACGCCGTCATCGTCGAGGGCGACCGCGAGCGCACCCAGGTCTTCGAAGGCGTCGTGATCCGGCGCAAGAAGCAGGGTACGTCGTCCAACTTCACGGTTCGGCGCGTGACCAAGGGCATCGGCGTCGAGCGCACCTTCCTCTACCACTCGCCGCGCGTGGAGAAGGTTGAGGTCACCCGACGCGGCCGAGTTCGCCGATCGCGCCTCTACTACCTGCGCGACCGCACCGGCCGGGCCGCGCGCATCCCCCAGCGCCCCCGCAACTCCAAGCGCGCGATCCACTCGTACTAGAGGACTACGTTCCGTCTCTGCCGTGCAGCGAGACCGCGTCTGACACCAGTGAGCCGATCGCCTTGCCTGGGAACTCGCCGTCGCACCAGACCTTGAGGTGCCGCATGCCCTTACCGGTGCCCTCCAGCCGCGTCTCCGCCTCGGGCAGCTCCGCGCCGCGGAAGAACTGCAGTCGGACATAGCCGTTGGCGCCCATGATGCTGCACATGTTGCCCCGCCTGCCTGCATGCACCCAGGCGGGATAGTTCCACTTCGTCGTCTCGGATATTCGCGGATTGTCCCCGACGGCCAGGCGCACGGCGTCGCGAACTGCCAGCGCGACAGGCCGCTCCACCTCGCCCAGCCCATCGAAGTAGCGGTCGAATGCGCTAGGACTCATCCTCGCCCGACTCCTCATTCGGCGGCGGAGTCGCTTCCAGCGACTCCACGATCGCGGTCAGTCCTTCCGTCCCGATCACCCTGATTGTCGCGCCTTCGGGAATCTCCACACCGGCCGCGGAGCGCGCCGACCACAGCTCGGCGTCGACCATGACCGTCCCGCCCGGCGCGAGCGTGTTGTGCGCGTGGCCTTCCTTGCCCACGATGCCCGTCCGACTGCGGTAGGTCCACTTCGGTCTCCGCCGATCCACCGCGATCAGCGCGCCCAAACCAAAGACCACGAGGCCGATCAGGCCGGCGCCCACGATCAACGCCCAGATCGAGACCCGTTCCGCATCGACCGACGCGTCGCCGATCAGCAAGAGTCCACCCAGGATGAGCGCAATGATCCCGCCGATCCCCAGGAATCCAAAGCCGGCGACGAACACCTCCGCGATCAGCAGGATGATCGCCAGCACAATCAGCGCGATCCCGGCCGGATTCGTGTCCAACGGCCCCAGCGCAAAGAAACCGAAGATCAGCATGATCACGCCGAACACGCCCGGCCCGACCAGGCCAGGCGAGAACGCCTCGATAATCAGCAGCAAGCTGCCCAGCGAGGTGAGCAGGAACGCGATGTTCGGGTCGGCGATCACATCGAGGATCGACTCGGCGAAGTTGTAGTTGGTCTCCACAATCGGCGCGCCCGCAAGATCGAGGATCACGTTGTCGCCGTCGGGACTGAGCTGGATCACGCGTCCATCGATCTGCTCGATCAAGTCCCTCAGATCGATGGCGACCAAATCGACGACGTTGAGCGAGACGGCTTCATCGCCGGTGATCGAGACAGACTTCCGCACCGCGTCTTCGGCCCACTCGGCGTTGCGATTGCGGTGCTTGGCGATGCCTCGAATGTCGGCTGCCGCGTCGTTGGTCACCTTCTCGCGCAGGTCGCCGTCGATGTCCTCGCCGCCTCCGGAAATCGGGTGAGCCGCGCCAATCTGAGTGTTTGGCGCCATCGCCGCGATGTGGCCAGCCATGGTGATGAAGGTGCCTGCCGATGCCGCCCGCCCGCCGGCCGGCGCGACATAGACCACCACCGGAATCTCGGCCGCCAGAATCCGCTGGACGATGTCGTCGGTCGAGGTGATCAATCCGCCCGGCGTGTCGAGCAACAGCACCCACAATGCGGCGTCCTGCCGCTCCGCGCGATCCAGCGCGCGCTCGATGAAGTTGGCCGACACCGGTCCGATGTCCTGCGCCAGCTCCGAGACGTGGATCGCGCCCGGCGGATGGTCGGAGCCGCAGCCGCTCAGCATTGCCGAACCCAGCCCCAGAAACAGCAGCATCAGGGCCAGCGCTCGCATCGCGTGTCGCCGTAATCGAGTCATGCCTCAAGAATACGCAGGCGCGATAAACTCCGATCATGCCTCCCCTCGTCACGCACATGATCGCCGCCGTCCGCAGCGGCGGACAGGTTGACGCCGACGGACTCCAACTCGACCGCTCGAACGGCGAGTACCTGCTCGGCGCGACCACACCCGACATCCGTGTACTGACCCGCTGGGATCGGAAGCGCACCCACTTCTTCGACATCTACGACGACGGCCACCAGGACTGCGTCGAGAACTTTTTCGGCGCCCACCGTCTGTTTCGCGATCCGTCGAACCTGACGCCCGAGACGCAGGCATGGGTCGCCGGCTACCTCAGCCACGTGATCATGGACCAGGAGTACGTGCTGCAGATTTACCGGCCGTTCTTCGGCAGTCGATCGCTGCTCGGAGGTGGATCGCACGCAAACCTGCTGGACCGCGTGCTGCAGTACGAGCTGGACCGCCGCGAGCGCGAGGCGTCCGCCGAGATGCAACACCTGCGCCGCGCGCTGTTCGGCTCCGCCGTCGAGATCGACGCCGGGTTCGTCGACCGCAGCCTGCTCGAACAGTGGCGCGACACGACGGCCGCCATGACCGAGCATCCACCCG
>JAPPBK010000217.1 GCA_026705105.1 Chloroflexota bacterium
TCACCAGGCCCGAGCCGGGCACGACCATTGCGTTGACGCCCTCGGCTACGCGTCCGCCGGAGATGGCGGCGGCGGCGGCGCGCAGGTCCTCGATCCGCCCGTTCGTGCAGGAACCGATGAACACCCGGTCAATCGCGATATCCGAGATCGGCGTGCCCGCCGTCAGGCCCTGGTAGGCGAGCGCCCGCTCCGCCGACTCCTGCGCCGAAGCCGTGGCCAGGCTCGCCGGGTCGGGAATCGCGCCAGTCACCGGCGCGCTTTGCGCGGGATTGGTACCCCAGGTCACGAACGGCGCGATCTCTGCGCCTTCGATTACGACCTCGGTGTCGAAGACCGCGTCGTCGTCGCTGACCAGTTCGTTCCAGCGTTCGACCGCCGCGTCCCAATCATCGCCGGACGGCGCGTGCGGTCGGCCCTTGACGTAGCTGATCGTCGTCTCGTCGGGCGCGACCAGGCCGGCGCGGGCGCCGCCCTCGATGGTCATGTTGCAGACCGTCATCCGCCCCTCCATCGAGAGATTGCGAATCACGTCGCCGCGGTACTCGATGACGTGTCCCACGCCTCCGCCGGTGCCGATCGTGTTGAGGATCGTCAGGATCACGTCCTTGGCCGAGCATGCGTCCGGGAGTTCTCCAGTGACCTCAACCGACATCTGCTTGAGCGGGGCCTGCGGCAAAGTCTGCGTGGCAAGCACGTGCTCGACCTCGGACGTGCCGATCCCGAAAGCAAGCGCGCCCAGTGCGCCGTGCGTCGAGGTATGACTGTCGCCGCAGACGATGGTCAGTCCCGGCTGGGTCAGTCCTTGCTCGGGGCCGATGATGTGGACAATGCCCTGGCGCGGATCGAGGGTGTCGTACAGCGGCACGCCAAACTCCTCGCAGTTGGAACGTAGGGACTCGACTTGCTGCTGCGACAGCGGGTCGGCGTACGGCTCGATCCTGGTGTCGGTCGGCACGTTGTGGTCCTGCGTAGCGAGTGTCAGGTCCGGGCGGCGCACCGTGCGACCGCTCAGGCGAAGACCCTCGAACGCCTGCGGCGATGTCACCTCGTGTACGAGATGCAGATCGATGTAGAGCAGGTCGGGCTGGCCCTCCGCACTGCGGATCAGGTGTTCATCCCAGATTTTCTGCGCAACGGTGCGTCCGGCCATCATCGTCTCCCTGCTCTGGATGACTGTCTTACGAGTCATCTTACGCGCCGCGATCACCAAAGCCCCCGGACAGGGATATCCTCGGACTCCAGGAGCGGAGAAGCGCATGGCCACGCCCGCCTCAGACATCGACCTGAGCCCGATGGTTTTCACCGAGTTCGTCTCGAACAGCAAGCGCTACCGCACCGATCGCCCCCTCGTGTTCACGTTCGAGTACGTGGAAGAGGACGGCATGGGTCTCTTCCTCTTCGAGGGCGAGTACAACATCATCTCCGGCGCCTACTCGCGGGAAGAAGCGTGGGACATGATCGATGATGCGCTAGCGGTGTATTGGCGCGACTTCGCAGAGGCTGATCCTGCGGGATTGGATGGCGTGGCCGTGGAGCTCGGCGAAGAACTCCGAAGACGATTCAAGCTGGTGACGGATGCCGCTTAAGGCTCGTGCGCTTGAGCGTGGACTGCTGCGTAAGGGCTTCCGTGTCGTCGAGTCTCGCCATCGCCAGTATCGCTACTACAAGATGAATGGAAGATGAATGGCGGCCGCACGACTGTGCAGACGCTTGCGTCGCACGGCTCCGACCGAGACATCGGCGACCATCGATTGGGACAAATGGCGCGACAACTCAAACTCACCCGACGACAGTTCGACCAACTGGTCGACTGCAGTCTCTCCCAGCCCAACTACGAAGCGATGCTGCGCCGCGGCGGATTCATTCGCTGAACTCGCCGCGGTTCCTGAGTTTGTCATTCCCAGCTTCGCTGGGAATCTCGCCCGGCCAGATGTGGCAGCAGATGGGAACGAGATTCCAGGCAGAGCCTGGAATGACAGAAACGGATCACTTCAGCACGCTGCTACGGGGTTCGCTCCTGCGTCGCCGCCGCGGTCGCGCCGGTCTGGCCGCTGACGTGGCGGTTGATCGCGTTGATGTAGGCCCGCGCGGAGGCGACGAGGATGTCCTGGTCTGCCGCCCGGCCCGTGTGCGTCGCGCCGTCGACGAGGATGCGGATCGTGACATCGCCCTGAGCGTCCAGACCTTCAGTGATGCTGGAGACGCTGTACTCCTCCAGCTCGTCGGCAACGCCGGTCAGCTCGCGGATCGTCTGGTAGATCGCGTCCACGGGGCCCGTGCCGGTCTTGGCGCCGCTGCATTCCTCACCGTCCGGCGAACGCAGCGTCACCGTCGCCGAGGGAGTCGCCGTCGTGCCTGCCGAGATCTCGATCGAGACGAGCTGCCAACCCTCGGTCGGTTGGCCGAGGCGATCCATCACGATCGCTTCCAGGTCACGGTCGTCCACCACGGTCTTGCGGTCGGCGAGCTGCTGGAAGCGTTCGAACGCGGCCTTCAACTCGTCTGCGTCCAGTTCGTAGCCCAGGTCTTCCAGGCGCGAGCGGAAGCCGGCACGGCCCGAGAGCTTGGAGAGCACAAACTGCGAGCCCTCGACCCAGCCGACCTCCTTGGGGTCCATGATCTCGTAGGTCT
>JAPPBK010000109.1 GCA_026705105.1 Chloroflexota bacterium
CCCCTCTCCCCCCGCCGTCAGGCGGGGGGAGATGCCGAAGGCAGAGGGGGGCTCCGGCCTCGGCGCTGACGGGCGTGCCCCCCTCTGTCCCTATGGGACATCTCCCCCCGCGGAGCGGGGGGAGAGGGGAGACACGTCGATCACCTCCCGGACGCAAGCGTCAACAGCCCAACCTCCGGACGGCAGGCCAAGCGCAGCGGTACATGCGCCGTGCCGAAGCCTCGACTGACCACCACCTGCGCCCCGGCCACGTGGAACACGCCGTCGGGCTGCCGCCTCGTCACCAGATGGGAATGCCGCAGCGGCGCGCCCCAACCGGGAATGCGGATCTGCCCGCCGTGAGTGTGCCCGCAGAACACCAACGACGGCCCACCCTCCCTCGGCGGTGGCAACCGCAGCGCCGCGTCGGGCGCGTGCGTCAGCAGCATTGAGAATCCCCCCACAGGTGGTAGCGCCGGCTTCAACCGCGCCATCCCCACCGAGTCGTCCCCCGCGCCGCCGATCCGCACCAGCTCCCCGCCGATCTCCAGCGAGCGCCACTCGTTGCGCAACACGTCGATGCCGGCCGGCTCCAGCCGCTCGATGAACGGCTTCGGATCGACGAAGCGCCGCCGCGATCCCCTCAGCCGGTCGAGGTTGAATGACGCCCACTCCGCCGGCGTTCGCACCGGCGCGCAGTAGTCGTGCGCGCCCAACGTGGCGAAGACGCCGAACGGCGCGCGAAGCTGCGTCAGCGCGTCGGCCGCGGCGTCCCAGCCGGCGGCTGTTTCGACGTAATCACCCGTACCCAGGACCAGGTCGAACTCCAGCGGCGCTATCGCGTCGAGGAATCGGCCGACGGAGTCTCCCGAGGCGGGAAAGTGTGTGTCGGAGACGTGCAAGATGCGCAGGCCCTCGAGGCCGGGCGGCAGGTCGGGAATCACGAGCCGCCGCTCGGTCACCTCGACCGCCGTCGACTCCCACCAGGCGTACAACGCCGCAGCCGTACCCAGCGCGCCTGCCCAAGCCGCCGATTTGGCGAGGTTCAACTCAGCCCAGGATCTCGTCGACCGCCGCGAAGTCCTCCGCCGAGAGCTCCCAGCTCAGCGTCGATGCGACATTGGCCTCGATCTGCTCCGGCTTGGTCGCGCCCGCTATCACCGACGAGACCGCTTGGTCCGAGGCCAACCAGCTCAGGGCGAGATCGAGGATCGTGTGGCCGTTGTCCTCGGAGAAGCGGGTCAGCGCGTCGAGCTTGTCCCAGTTGTCGTCCGAGGTCAGCGCCCCGATCCGCGCCGGCATCGCACGTTGCCAGGCGGCCAACCGCGTGCCCTCGGGCAGGTCGGCGCCGCGCGTGTACTTGCCGGTCAGGAATCCCGAGGCGAGCGGAAAGAAGGGAAGTTGCCCCAGCCCGAACTGGCGGCAGGCCGGCATGATCTCCGGTTCGATCTTGCGCTCCAACAGGCTCCATTCGTTCTGCGCCGAGACGAAGCGCGCGTAGCCCTTGGCCTTCGACGTCCAGTCGGCGTCCGCGATCTGCCAGCCCGTGAAGTTCGAGTGCCCGATGTAGCGCACCACGCCGCGATGCACGAGGTCGGACAGCGCCTCCAGCGTTTCCTCGATCGGAGTGTCGGGATCCGGCTGGTGCATCTGGTACACGTCGATGTAATCGGTGCCCAGACGCTTCAGCGAACGCTCAACCGCCTTCTCGATGTAGTGCCGCGAGCCGCCTCGCGTGGACGGGCCCTCGCCCACCGGCATCGCGAACTTGGTCGCGATCAAGACATCCTCACGCCTCGAGCCCAACGCGCGGCCGAGGAACTCCTCCGACTTGCCGCCGCCGTAGATGTCGGCCGTGTCGAAGAAGTTGATCCCCGCGTCCAGCGCCGCGTCGACCACCAGCTTCGAGCCCTCGTAGTCCAGCCGCATCCCGAAGTTGTTCGTCCCCAGCCCGGCCAGCGACACCTGCAATCCCGAGTTCCCCAGTCGGCGGTACTTCATACGTCAGTCCTTTCGCAAAGTCAGCCTCAGCGTAGATTCGATTCTTCTCTGGTGGATAGTACGACCAATGATCGCAGACTCCCCTCTCCCCCCGCTGGCGCGGGGGGAGAACTCTTGCAGCCCCGAACTCTGTAGAGTTTGAGGGAGACCGCGGTCGGGCGACAGTCGGGGCATCGTCGGGCAAATGAGTGCTTGTGTACGGGCGGCGTGGCCGATCCTGGCGACTGCCTTGGCGCTGCTCGCGGGCGTCCAGTTCTTCGCGCCGACGACCGCCCGAGCCGAAGGCGGCGTCCCGATCCCGGCGGAGGCAGGCACGACCTGGAGCATCGTCGCCGGATACAACACCCGCACCCACTCCGAGCCCGACGGCAACGATCCGCACGCAATCGACATCGTCCGCACCGATGCCTCAACCGACTGGACCGAGGTCCGATCGCCCGTCGACGGAACGGTGACCTGGCGCGGCAGCGAGTGCCTGACCATTCGCGACCGCGTCGGCTACGCGCATCTGCTCTGCCACATCTTGATTCACGAGCGGTTCCAGCGCGACGTCCAGGTCAGCATCGGCGACGACCTGGGACAGGTGTACCCCGCCGGGTTGGCTGTGAACGGCGGCGTGGCGCACATTCACT
>JAPPBK010000461.1 GCA_026705105.1 Chloroflexota bacterium
CGAAACAGCGTGTCGCCCGAGAACAGCACGCCGTGTCCGTAAAAGCAGACGGAACCTCGCGTGTGTCCCGGTGTGTGAATCACCTGCAGTTGGACGCCGTCGACTTCGACCCGTTGTTCGTCGTCGATGTAATGGTCGGGATCGGGCGGCTGCTCAACGTCCATCCCGAACCGTGAGGCCGACTCGGCCGCGCCCTGCAAGATGCCCAAATCGGCTTCGTGCAGCAGGAATGCGGCGTTGTCGGCCGACTGTACGCCGCGCACGCCGAGCACGTGATCGAGGTGGGCGTGGGAGTTGGCGATCATCTTGATCGTCACGCCCATCTCCGAGGCCATGTGCAGGATGTCGTCGGCCTGCTCGCCAGGATCGATGCAGATCGCCTCGCCCGTACGTCGATTGCCGATCACCCAGCAGTTTTCCTGGAACGCGCCGACGATCAGTCCCCGCACCTCGATCTCGTTGACGAATGGCTCGCTCGACTTGTCCTCGTCGTGGTCGTGACCGATGTCCTGGTCCTGCGCGCCCTCGTGCACTGTCATGTCAGTTGGCTTCGTCGCCCCGCAGGAGGCGGTTGACGGCCTCCATGATGTCGTCGCTGTCGAGCGGCGTGTCGGAGCTTGCTTCCTGCTTCATCTCTTCGTCGGCCTGTGCTTCCAGGTTGCGCACGTAGTCGCGGATGTCCGGCTTTTCCTCCAGCGCGGAGTCGATCTGCGCGCGGTAGCGCTCCTGTGCGCCGTCGAGCTTTTGCAAGTCGAGCTGGAGACCAAAGACGCGGTCGATCTCGGTCAGCAGCGCCTTGGTCGCGCCGGGGTTGTGGCGAGAGGTGACGTAGTGCGGGACCGAGGCCCAGAAGCCCATGTGCGGCACCTGGGCGATGCGGCATGCGTCGCCGATCGATCCGACAATCCCGGTCGGGCCCTCATAGCGAGAGGCCTGGAATCCGAACTGCTTCTGGCGCTCGGGATTGGAGGATCCGCCGGACACCCTCGTCGGCCGGGTGTGGGCCACATCGGCGAGCAGCGCGCCCAGCGTCACCACTTCCTCCACGCCGACCATCTCGGCGATTCGCAGAACGGCCCGGCAGTAGCGCCGCCAGCGCAGGTCCGGCTCGGTGCCCAGACCAAGTACCAGGTCATGTTCCGCCTGGGGTTGGCGCAGGACGGTGAACTCGGTCGCCGGCCACACCATTTCACGCCGGGCGTTGTCTCCGTCGATCCATTTGACCGTGGGGCGGTGCTCGGTGAAGACGAAGAAATCGTCCGGGTCGAGCGAGGCGACCGGCGCGGACGGGTCGAGATTGCGCAAGAACTTGATCGCGTCGCTGGCCGCTTCGGCGGCGTCGTTCCAGCCGAAGAAGGCGAGCAGCAGAATCGGGCGGCGTAGATCGTCGGGCAGGCCGTCAATCGTCAGCGCGTCGTCAGTATGTTCGTTGCTCATGCTGTGAGGGTAGCCCCTGTCGCGCGGCAGAGGCAGTCAACTAGAGGTCGACCGCTCCGTACTTTTCGCGCAGCGCGGGCACGACCTCGTTGACGTAGGCGGCCAGCGCCTCGTCGTTCCAGGGCGCGCGCAGGGCGACGTTGACTCCGGCAGCGCCGGCGTCGCAGTACATCGAGACGCGATCAAAGGCGTCGTCGGGCGTGCCCTGCAGCGCGCCCTCGGAGACGCGATCGGCCTGTTCGCCCCACTGCTCCTCCAGCTTCTGCCGGGCAATCTCCGCCTCCGCCTGCGTGGGGCTGAGGTTGAACTGCAGGTTGACGGTGCGGTCAATAGTGGCCGGGTCGCGGCCCTGTTCGCCGCAACGGACATCGAGCACGCCCGACAGCCGCGCGAACTCCTCCGGCCCGATGTAGGGCACATTCCATCCGTCGGCGTACTGGGCGGCCATCCGCAGCGTCTTGCGCTCGCCGCGCCCGCCGATCCAGAGGGGCACATGCTCTTGCACCGGACCGGGCTCGTTGGTCGCATTGATCGCGTTGTAGTGAACGCCTTCGAAGCTGGTGCGCTCCTGGGAGAGCATGCCCTTGATGATCTGCGTGCCTTCTTCGAGCATCTCGAAGCGGATGCCGAGGCTGGGCCACCCGTAGCCGAAGCCCTCGAACTCCATCTGGTGCCAGCCGGCGCCCAGCCCCGGCTCGATCCGCCCGTTGGAGATGTGATCCAGCGTCATCAGCGACTTGGCCAGGTAGGCGGGATTGCGATAGGGCACGCAGAAGACGAGACAGCCGATACGGACCCGTTCGGTCTCGGCGGCGATCGTCGCCATGCAGGTCAGCGCCTCGAAGTGCGGCGACATGCCGTCGACCGGCGGCGCCTCGTAGAAGTGATCCCAGACCGAGATCCAGTCCATCCCCTGCTCGTCGATCCAACGCCAGAGCCGGCGCAGATCGCCCATCGTCACATTCTGTTGTCCGGTGTGAACGCCAAACGATACGGCCATCGGAATCCACTCTCATTGGCGGCAGACTCCGCCGCCGCGCACGCAGTCAGTGGAGGATAGCGCTCGGACTCAGTCGGGCAGTTCGATCGGGATCACGTCACGCCAGCCGGGGATGTCCATGCCGTAGTAGCGGGCGAGCAGGATGCCGTTGTAGCAGGACGAGTCGAG
>JAPPBK010000340.1 GCA_026705105.1 Chloroflexota bacterium
GAAGAGGAAGAGGGCGAAGCGGTCGCCACTTCCTGAACCTTGATGTTCGACAACTGATCGAGCGCCCCTGGTCGCACAGGGGCGTTCATCACGTCAGTAGACGTACTTAATCTCAGAAGGGTTGCGAGGGGGGGTTGTCGTGAGTCGTGTCCGTTCGATTGGTTATCTGTTGCTGGGCGCGTTGATCATGGCCGGTGTAGTCGGCGTTGTGCTTGCCGCCGAGAGCGGGGAGACCGAGGTCCGTATCTCGGCGCGACGAATCGACAGCGGTGGCGTCGAGGTCGCGCTCCAGCAAGCCAAGGACGACGGTGCCTGGGGTGTGCGTCAACTGCCTGCAGCTCGCTTCCTGCCCGCCGACGCTGAGACCGGAGTCTGGCACACCTCCAATCCGCTCACAGTCTCCGTCACTCGCGATCAACAGCGCGCGAGCCCCTCCGCGGTCGATCTGCCGAACTTCGATAACGCAGTGCTGATCTGCGCGATAACTCATCAGCGAGAGGGCGACCAGGCGTTCTGGTTCGGCGTCAACCAGGGACTGATGGGTTGGGATCGCGAACACCCGCAGGCGCGCGTTGAGATTCGCAGCGGAGGCACCGCCGCTGAACAGTCGCAGCACGTGCGCGAGTGCGTTGACAACGGAGCCGCGGCGATCACGATCACTATGCCCGCACCGGAAGGCCTACGCGAGGCGCTCGCCGAGGCCGCTGCCGCCGGACTGATGATCACCTCCTTCAACTCTGGCTCGCGGAGCTTCCGCGATTTTGGCTCAATCCGTCATGTGAGCATCGACGAGTTCGAGGGCGGTCGCGTTGTCGCCCAGCATCTGACGGCACATGGTGTCACCGGACTGGTGCTTTGCATCACGCATGAGCCAAACAACATCGCTCTCAATGAGCGCTGCGAAGGTCTGGAAGCCGGTTACGCCGGCGATGTCGAGCGGTTCTCGGTGGCAGCGGCCGGAACCGCCGATCTCGCCGCCACCCGGGAGGCGATTGCCGATCGGTTGCGGCATAGCACCAGCCCCGTTCGTGGGCTCGTCACCCTCAACGCCCTGGTGGGTCTGGCTGCCCGTGACGCCACACGCGCAGCCGAATCCGACGCGGTGATTGTGACTTTCGACCAGACTCGGGATGTTCTTGAGGCGATCCTGGCCGGCGAGATCCTGTTCGCCATCGACACGCAACCCTACAACCAGGGCTACTTCGCTGGTGCTGCCACGCTGCACACGTACTCTGCATGGCGCGGAATCTCGGCCCGCTACCGCATTGACGCCAATCACATCATCGGCAGCTACGCGATTACGCTCGAGCCGCGTCTCCTGACAGACGAGAACGCGGATTCCCTTCTCATTCTTAGCCGGGGACGTCCCGGTTCCAATGGCGGTCGACCAGACCGCTAGCCCGTCGGGCGTTGGACCAGGACCCAGCCGTTTCCGTCAGGGTCCTGGAAGAGAGCCTGGTGTCCCCACATCTGTTGGGTCGGGGGCTCGGAGAACTCTACGCCCTTGCCTGACCAATCCTCATACGTGGCCCGGATGTCGTCGGTCCAGAGGACGTAACCGCTGCTCGAGCCTGGCTGCGCGCCGTCGGGATCGAACGCGCCGAAGTTGGCGAGCACAAACTGGACCTCGTCCTCGGGCAGCTTGACGGTGATCCAGCGGAGCTCCGGCCCCATCGGATCGTCCATGATCTTCTCCATGCCCAGCTTCTCCGTGTACCAGCGCAGCGCAGCCTGCTGATCGGACACCTGGATTGGCACAATCGAGAGTCGCACGGACATGGGATAGCCTTTCGCGTTGTGGGGAGCGAGGATCTCAGGTCAAGGGACCGGTCCTCGGCGCGCGTCGTCCTGCCACGCAAGCACGCTCTGCAGCAGACCCAGACCGAAGAAGAATACCAAGAGCGATGAGTTGCCCGTGCTGATAAACGGCAACGGCAGGCCCGTCACGGGGATCAGGCGGATGTTGATCGCCACGTTGATGAAGACCTGAATCGCGATCATCGTGATCATCCCGACGGCCAATAACTGGCCCAGGGGCTCGCCCGCCTTGCCGACCACGCGCAGCATGCGCACGAGCAGCAACAGGAAGAGCAGGAACAGCGCCATCGCGCCGACGAATCCAAGCTCCTCGCTGAGCACGCTGAAGATGAAGTCGGTGGTCTGAATGCGGACGAAGTCGAGCTGGGTCTGCGTGCCTTCAGTCAGGCCCTGTCCCCAGAGGCCGCCTGAGCCGACGGACGTTTCCGCCTGGATCACATTGAAGCCTGCGCCCTGGGGATCGGACTCGGGATCGATGAAGGCGCGAATGCGGTCGCGCTGGTAGTCCTGGACGCCGGCAGCGAGTCCGACCGGGACCAGGCACAGGCCGATCGCGGCGAGAGTCACGTAGTGCCGCAGGCGCGCCCCGGCGAACAGCGTCATGACCAGCCAGAGCGCCATGAAGACCGCAGCGGAACCGGCGTCGGGCTCGATGAAGACCAGCCCAGCCGGCAATGCGGCAATGCCGAGCGAGAGCATGAAGATGCGAAACTCCGCGAGCCGATCGCGATAGTCAGTGAGGAACTTGCCTAGCCCGACGATCGTCATCAGCTTGCCGATCTCGGACGCCTGGACGACGGTGAATCCAAGATCGAACCAGCGCCGAGAACCGAACTCGTCGCTGCCCAGGAAGAGCACCGCGACCAGCACGATGATCCCGAATCCATAGGCGAGCCAACCCAGGGCGTCGATCAAGCGGTAGTCGACGCGGGTCAGCGCGATCATCGCCAGCGCGCCGACGAGGGCAAAGATGATATGACGCTGCACGGCGCTAGAGAGCACGACCCCTTCCGCGCCGCGGGGCAGCGAGGCGGAATAGATCACGAGCGCGCCGTAGCCGGCCAGCGCCAGCGCAGCGATCAGGATCAACGGATCGAAGTGTCGCCAGGAGTGACCGATCATGGCGACTCCTCAGTTCGACCGTTCGCGGACGGCGGAGTAGAGACGCTCGTACTCCTCGTCCGTGATCGCGACGCGGGCGTACGGCGGCGGAATCGCCGATGCGATGGCGCCGCTGGTCTCCGCCCAGGCTCGAAGAATCTCGCCGCCGGCGCCGGCCGCCAGGTAGCCGGCCGAGAACTCGAAGAAGACGACCATGGCAATCTGCGGGTCGTCGAACGGAGCGAAGGCGATGAACCAGCCGTGCGTGGGCCCCTCCTCCGCGCCGGACACCGCGGTTCCGGTTTGATTGAACTCGGCCGTGCCGGTCTTGCCGCCGACGAGCATTTCGGGCAGCGCCACGAGCGCATCGTGGCAGGTACCCATCAGGGTGCAGAGCGCCATGCCTTCGCGGACGATGCGCAGGATCTCGGGATCGATGTCGAGTTGGTTGCGGACGACCGGCTGCCAGGGTTGGATCACGCGGCCTTCGGTGTCGATCAGTTCTTTGACCACGCGCGGTTCATAGACCGTGCCGCCGTTGGCGATCGCTGCGGTTGCCACCGCCATCTGCAGCGGCGTCACCGTGGTGAATCCCTGGCCGATCGCCATGTTGTAGGTGTCGCCGTCGCGCCACTCCTCGCCGAAGGCTTGCAGCTTTTGCTCGGCCGAGGTGATCAGGCCGGCCGCTTCGCCCGCGAGGTCAATCCCGGTGGGCGCGTCGAACCCGATCTCTCGGGCCCAGTGCGCCAATGCCTGGTTGCCGACTCCGTCGAACGCGACATCGCCGGCGACGATGCCGTCCTCGGCCAACTCGTCGAGCCGCTCCTGCTCCGACGGATGTCGCGGAGGATTCTCAGGGTTGCGATAGGGATCGCCGCCGGCGACGTAGTAGAAGTAGACGTTGGACGACTCGGCCAGGGCGGTGCGGATGTTGAAGACGCCCTGCGTGGTGTCGCCGAAACGGTAAATGATGCCCGGCGAGAGCTCATGGTGGACCTCGAGCGTGCCGGGGGAGTAGATCCGCGTCTCAGGGTCAACCGCGTCTTCGGCGAGTCCGGCAATTGCGGTCACCACCTTGAAGATCGAGCCGGGCGGGAACTGGTCCTGGACGGCGTGATTCTTGAGCGGCTGCCCCGGGTCGTCGAGCAGTTCCTCGTACTCCCGGGTCGTGATCTCCGCATAGACGTTGACGTCGTAGTTGGGCACTGAGACCATCGCCAGGACTTGCCCGCTGTGAACATCCAACACCACGGCGGAGGCGTAGAGCGACGCGCCGAGCTGCTCATTAAGAATGTCCTCGATTCGCTGCTGCAGTTCGATGTCGATGGTCAGGACGGCGCTCAGACCCGGCTGAGGCGGCGAGTGATCGAGCGTGCGCAGGACGTTGCCAACTGCGTCGACCTCGACGATTTCTCGACCGGCGGTGCCGCGAAGCTGGCGCTCATACGCCGCTTCGATGCCGGCCCGACCGATCTGGTCGCTGTACAGATAGCGCTCACTGGAGAGTTCTTCGTACTCCGCCTCGGTGACCTTCCCCACATAGCCGAGAATGTGCCCCAGCAACCGGCCGTGCTCGTAGCGTCGAACCGAAACCGTTTCGACACTGACGCCCGGCAGTGTGGATCGACGGGAGGTGACGTCGATCACCTGGGCCGGCGTCGGCTCCTCGTGGACGAGGAGCGGCAGGAACGGATCATTGGAGTACTTGCGCTCCCAGATCTGCTGCTCGATGCGCCAGGCTTGCAGGTCGAACAGCTCGGCGAGTTCAGCCGAGACGTTGCCCACCTCCTCATCGGGAATCTCGGCAGAAACCAGAGTGATTTGATAGGCAGGCGCGTTCTCGACCAACAGGTTGTGGTCGGCGTCGTAGATCAGACCGCGGGCCGGCGGGAGCGAGACGGTGCGCACGCGGTTACTGGCAGCCCGCGCGACGTACTGGTCGTGCTGCAAGATCTGCAGGCGGACGAGTTGAACCGTGAGGATGCCGAACAGCAGGAGGATGAACCCGGCCAGTAGCCAGATCTTGAAGCGGACGGGAGAGCCTTCGCCGTGATCGGGGTGTTGCGCATACTCGCGGGCGACGCCTTCTGACTTTCCGGGTCGTGGCCGCCGCTGCATCAGTACGACGCCGATCGCGACGACGATCCGAGCGAGGCCGCTCCGGATGTGGGGATACGCACGAACCAGTAGATGACTGCGCCGACCAGCACGTTCTCCAGCAGACTGCCCAGCATCACAGTGCGCAGCGCCGCGATCCAGTTGACGCCGGTCGTCGAGATTTCCACGGCGATGGCGTGCGCCGCGAAGTGAAGCAACGTGGCGACGGCAATCAGCAGGATCGCCCGAGCCCACTCAATCGCGACAGCAGTCGACCTGGGCGACTCGGCGTATGAGTTCCAGGTCAGCGCGGCGATGCCGATTGGCGCCAGTGCCGCGACCGATTCTGCCATCCCCTGGTAGGCCAGCAAACCCAGACCCACGCCCGCCAGGGGAATCATCGTCAGCGTCTCAACCGGCGGGCGCACGATCGCCCAGCAGCAGAGCACAATGAGCACGAGCTGCGGGCCGACGCCGAAGATGGCAAACGCCTCGCTCGTTGACGTCTGGAAGATGACCAGGACAAACAGTCCACTCAACAGCAGCGGCCAGCGCAGGTTCGACATGGTCAGCCACCTCCCGCTGCGCTGACCTCGGGCTCGAGGATGCCGAGCTCGGGCGGAGGAATCGTGAGCTGGATCAGCACCTGCTCAAGCTGTCCGAGCGGGGCGATCGGTTCGAGCACGACATGGCGGAAGGCGTCCTGCACCGTGCCCTCGGCGGCTGAGACGCGGCCAACCGGCAGCCCCTGCGGAACCTCGCCGTCAAGCCCCGAGGTGACGAAGATGTGGCCAAGTTCGACCTCGGAGGTCCAGGGAATCCGTACCTCCAGGTTGCCCAGGGTGTCGCCGGTGGCCACGACTTCGCTGCGCGACGGCTGGTGGAAGACGCGGATGGCGCTGTCGGGATCGGTGATCAGGCGGACGAATGCGGTGTGCGGGCGCACATCGATCACCTGACCGATTAGCGTGCCGCCCGCGGCGAGCACCGGCAGACCAACCCGGAGACCGTCGTTGGAGCCGCGATCAATGCCGATGATGGTGCGCAAGCCGGTCAGATCGCGAGTAGTGACGTAAGCGGTGAGGGTGACGGCGTCGGTCTCGGCCTGAACTTCGAGCAGGGCCTGGCGCGCGCGCACCTGGATCTGTTCTTCGCGCAAGCGCGCGTTCTCGGCTTCGAGCTGTTCGACCCGTGAGCGCAAGGCGCGGTTCTCGGAGTCGAGCCGGCCAAAGTTGTCCAAATCGTTGAGCAGATTGGAAATCGGCTCGCCGGCCTGACGGAAGACCCGCTGGACGGGGTTGAGCGCATTGGCGGCGGTGTCCTCGATCGTCGCACCCCAGCCAATCAGTCCGAGCACCGCGAGCAGCACCGTCAACAGCGTGATGCCGACCAGCCAGCGAGTGCGCGCGCCGAGCAATCGAATCAGGGCGCCGAGCAGTGGCACGTGTACCCGCCAATCGTGAGCGCCGGGTCGTTACCGGCGGCCGGCCAGCACCTGGCCGTCGCCGGCGGCGAGCGCGCGGGTCTCGGTCAACGCCTCGGCGCAGCCGCGAACGACGCAGGTGAGCGGCGAATCGGCCTTGAACACGGGGAACTTGGTCTCTTGGGACATGCGCCGATCGAGACCGGGCAAGTGCGCCCCGCCGCCGGCCAGCGCGATCCCCTGTTGCATCACGTCCGGGATGAGCTCGGGCGGCGTGATCTCCATGGTGCGCACCACGGCTTCCATGATCGACGCCACAGCGCTCGAAATCGCGTCGCGCAGCTCGACTGTCGTCACATTGACGATCTTTGGCATCGATGTCGACAGGTCGCGCCCGCTGATCGTCACGTCCCGTTCCTGTTCCAGTGGAAACGCCGATGCGCCGGCGATCTTGATCTTCTCGGCCGACGCTTCGCCGATCTGGATGTTGTGGACCTGCCGGGCGTAGGCGATGATCGCGTGGTCGATTTCGTCTCCGGCGACTCGGGTTGAGGTGCTGACGACCATGCCGCCCATCGAGCAGACGGCAACCTCGGTCGTACCGCCGCCGATGTCGACGACGATGCTGCCGGTAGATTCGAAGATCGGTAGACCGGCGCCGATCGCAGCCGCCATCGGTTCCTCGATCAAGTGCACCTCGCGCGCGCCGGCGGAGCGGGTGGCCTCAAAGATGGCGCGTTTCTCGACCTCAGTGGCGCCTCCGGGAATGCCGACCATGACCCTTGGACGTCCGAAGCCGATGCCGCTCTTCTGCAGCGCCTCGTGGATGAAGTGATTGAGCATCCGCGCGGTCACGTCGAAGTCCGAGATCACGCCGTCGCGCAGCGGCCGCGTGGCCACGATATGGGCCGGCGTGCGGCCGACCATCGTCTTGGCCTGCTTGCCGATCGCGAGCACGGTGTTGTCGATCCGATTGATCGCGACGACCGAGGGCTCGTCAACGACGATGCCGCGGCCGCGCACGTAGACCAGGGTGTTGGCGGTGCCGAGATCGATGCCGACATCGGGCGAGAACCGTCGGGCTAACCAACCAAACGGCGACCAACGCATCAGGTCTCCTCAAGCTCCCGCGGCACTCGTCGCGAATACGGTTGACCGTCCGTCAACGATACGCCCTGCAGCCGGGTCCGAATCGACATAGCCAAGCGTACCGGTTATCCGCCTGGCGCCGATGACAGTAGAACGTCAATCGACGCCCGGTGGTTCCTCTTCCGTCAACCTGGCCAGGAGCACTGCGGGATCATTGAGGCTCTCCACCAGGTCGTCTTCATCGAGGATTCGCAGGCCCAGCGTCTCTGCCTTGCGGCGCTTGGAGCCGGCCGCCTCGCCGGCGAAGAGGGCGGAGGTGTTCTTGCTCACCGAGGATCCCACGCCTGCGCCCAGCGCTTTGAGCTGGGCTTCGGCCTCGGGCCGCGTCATCGCCGAGAATCGCCCGGTGAGGACGAATCGCAGGCCTTCCAGCGGTGTCTCGACCGGTTCATGTTCAGCCCGCTCAATCTCGTCTTCGACGCCCGCCGCCTGGAGTCGGTGGACCAGTGACCAGTTGTCGCCATCGAGCGCCCACTCGACAATGCTCTCGGCAATCACCGGTCCGACGCCGTCCACCTCGGCCAGCGTCTCGGCCGGGGCGAGCAGGATTGCGTCGAGCGAGCCGAACTCGTCGGCCAGCAAGCTGGCGTTCTCGCCGCCCACGTGGCGGATGCCGAGCCCGACCAGCAGGTACGACAATCCACGAGACTTGCTCGCTTCTATTGCGGCCAGGAGGTTGTCGATTCGCTTGCCCGCTTCGTAACGATCCTCGCCGTCTCGCCTGACCTTCTGCCCAAGCGACGGAATCGTTCCAAGTTCCTCGCGCTTGTCCAGCAGGCCATAGACATCGGCCGGGTCTCGGATCAGGTTGAGTTGTAGCAGCAGCGCAATCTGCCGTTCACCGAGACCGCGAATGTCCATCGCGCCGCGGCTGGCGAAGTGTTCGAGACTGCGCTGCATGATCGCCGGGCAGGCGCGATTCGAGCAATAGTGCATCGCATCTTCGGCATTGCGCACCGTCGCGGCTTCGCAGGCCGGGCAGACCTTGGGCATCTCCCACTCGAGCGAGTCCTCCGGCCGGCGTTCGAGCACCGGGCGCACGACCTGGGGAATAACCTCGCCGGCGCGGCGGATCACGACCGTGTCGCCCTCGCGAATGTCCTTGCGGCGGATGTCATCGAGATTATGCAGGGTCGCATTGGTCACCTGCACGCCGCCGACGCGCACCGGACGCAGCCGCGCATACGGGTTGATGCTGCCGGTGCGTCCGACGTTGACCAGGATGCGCTCGAGCACCGTCGAGGCCTCTTGCGGCGGGAACTTCCAGGCGATCGCCCAGCGCGGCTCGCGTCCGACGATGCCGAGGTCGGCCTGCAGGCCGAGGTCGTCGACCTTGACAACGACACCGTCCATTTCGAAGGGCTGCGAGTCGCGGCGCTGGGTCCAGCGCTCGCAGGCCGCGAGCGCCGCGTCGATGCCGTCGTGGCGGGCCGCCTCGGGCGTGGTGGGAAGGCCGAACTCCGAGAGCCAACCCAGGGTCTCCCAGTGGCTGTCGGGCGGGACCGCATCGTCGCACCAACCAAGCTGGTAAATGCCGATGCTGAGCGGGCGGGTCGCGGTCACGCCGGCGTCCTTCTGGCGCACCGAGCCGGCGGCCGCGTTGCGCGGATTGGCGTAGAGCGTGAGTTCGGCCCGACCTTCGTCGCGCCGGCGCTGGTTCTCCTCCGCGATCTGCGCGTTCATCGCGTCGAAGCCGGCCTTGGGCATGAACACTTCGCCGCGCACTTCAAAGATCGGGGGCGGACTGCCGCTGAGCTGGTTTGGCACAGCGTCAATCCCGCGCAGATTGGCGGTTACGTCCTCCCCGGCTCGTCCGTCGCCGCGCGTCGCCGCCTGAACCAAGCGCCCGCGCTCGTAGACCAGGGCGATTGCGAGACCGTCGATCTTGGGCTCGGTGACGTAGGTCCACTGCTCGCGGTCGAGCAGGTCGGCGGCGCGCTGCTGCCAGGCGATCAGTTCCTCGCCGTTAAAGGCGTTGCCAAGCGACAACATCCGCTGGCGGTGCTCGACCACGGCGAACGTGCGTCCCGGCGCGGCGCCCACAGTCTGCGTCGGACTGTCGGCTGAGGCCAGCTCGGGATAGTCGGTCTCCAGGCGGCGCAGTTCATGGAAGAGCGCGTCGTACTCGGCGTCCGAGATCTCCGGCGCGTCGAGCGTGTGGTACAGGTGATTATGGCGCAGGATCTCGGCGCGTAGCAGTTCGACCCGATCGCGGGCGGCGATGATTTCGCTGTCGCTTGCGCTCGACTGTGTTGACATCGAGTTCACTATACGAACGAAGTAGGCACAGTTCCTGCTGGTACGCTCGGCATGTGAGCCATCCGCGGCTGTCCGATCTCGACGTCATCATCCTTGACTATGGCGCAGGCAACCTGCGTTCGGTGATCCGCGCGGTCGAGCGCGTCGGCGCGAGGCCCGAAGTGGCCTCGGTCGCGGCCGCCATAGACGAAGCCGACGTGGTGATCCTGCCCGGTGTGGGAGCGGCCGCCGACACGATGCGCAACCTGCGCGAACGCGGCCTGGTCGAACCGATCCGCGAGTACCTCGATAACGACCGACCGTTCCTTGGCGTCTGCATGGGACTGCAGGCGCTAATGACAGTCTCGGAAGAAGGCGGCGAGCATGCCTGCCTGGACGTGCTCGAGGGCCGCGTCGTACGCCTGCCCGGGGGCCGCAAGATCCCGCACATGGGCTGGAACCGGGTCGAGCAGCGCCGTCCGACTCCCTTGTTCGATGGCATTCCCAACGGCGCCCATTTCTACTTCGTCCACTCCTACTACTGCGACATGGCGAATCCGGACGAGGTCGCGGCCACAACCGAGTACGGGACCGATGTCACGGCGGTGGTCGAGCGCGGTCGGCTGGCCGCGACCCAGTTTCACCCCGAGAAGAGCGGCGCCTACGGCCTGCGCATTTATCGCAACTTCCTGCTTCCGCAGTCGTCCAACGGAGCGTCGGAATGACCGCCAACATGATCGACGTGCTGCCCGCGATCGATATCCGCGCCGGGCGCTGCGTGCGCCTGGTCCAGGGCGACTATGAGCGCGAGACGGTCTTCGACGATGACCCACTCGCGCCCGCACAACGCTGGATCGACGAGGGCGCGGAGATGCTGCACGTGATCGATCTGGACGGCGCGCGCGAGGGCCGGGCTGCCAACGCCGGCGTGGTGGAGCGGATCGCCGCGCTGGGCATGCCGCTCCAGGTCGGTGGCGGGATTCGCAATCTCGACACGCTGCATCGCTACCTCGACGCGGGCGTCGCCCGCGTGATCGTGGGCACGGCCGCGGTCACGGACCGTGAGTTCTTGCGCGAGGCGGTCGCTCTGGCCGGTTCTGCGCTGACGGTATCAGTCGATGCTCGCGCCGGCCGAGTCGCGCTGAACGGCTGGACCGAGGCCTCCGAGCTGCCGGCGGTCGCGCTGATTCCGCAACTTGAAGACCTGGGCGTGCGCCGCTTCATCTACACCGACATCGCCTCCGACGGCATGCTCGGCGGCCACGACGAGGCCGAGTTTGCCCGAGTCGCCGGTGTCGCGCGATCGCCGGTGATTGCCGCCGGCGGGATCGCGCACTCGATGCAAGTTCGCCGGCTGGCCGCCAACGGCGCGGCCGGCGTCGTGCTCGGTCGGGCGCTGTACGACGGCCGGATGACGCTCGCCGACGCCTTCGATGCGGCGGCGGCCGGCCTGCGCGAACGGACCTGCTGAGCAGATGCCAGGCAATTCCTGAAACAATGCTGACCAGATGCTGACTAAGAGAATCATCGCCTGTTTCGATGTCGACCAGGGCCGGGTGGTCAAGGGCGTCTCCTTCGTCGAGCTGCGCGACGCCGGCGATCCCGTGGAATTGGCAACGCTCTACGACCACGAGGGAATCGACGAGCTGGTCTTCCTCGACATCACCGCCTCGCACGAGGATCGCAATACGGTGGTCGAGATGGTCCGCCGCACCGCCGACCGGGTGTTCATCCCCTTCACGGTCGGGGGCGGGCTGCGCTCGGACGAGGACATGATGCTGATGCTGGAATCCGGCGCCGACAAGATCACGATCAACACCGCGGCGGTCGAGCGGCCCGAACTGATCTCGGAGGGCGCCCACCGCTTCGGTTCGCAGTGCATCGTTGTCGCCATTGACGCGCGCACCGAGCGGGACGGCTCGATGCAGGTCTACACCCACGGCGGGCGGCGTCCGACCGGGATCGACGCCGTGGCATGGGCGCGCGAAGTGGTCGAGCGCGGCGCCGGCGAAATCATGCTGACCTCAATGAACACCGACGGCCACCAAGGCGGCTACGACATCCCCTTGACCCGCGCGGTGTCGGAGGCGGTCGGTGTGCCGGTGATCGCATCGGGCGGCGCGGGCAACGCGCAACACATGATCGACGCAATCACCGAGGGCCGGGCCGACGCCGTCCTGGCCGCTTCCATCTTCCACTTCGGCACCCACCCGATCATGGATGTCAAGCGCCGCATGCAGGCGGCCGGCATCCCCATGCGAATGGAGCATGCGGACTATGACAACGTCCTCTGAACCCGCCGAGTCCGCGCTCCCCGAGCTCAGCTACGACGCCAATGGACTGATCCCCGCGATCGTCCAGGACGATGCGACGAACGAGATCCTGATGCTCGGCTACATGAACGCCCACTCGCTCGAGCTGACACTGGAAAAGCGCCTGGTCACGTTCTGGAGCCGCAGCCGGCAGGAATACTGGACCAAGGGAGAAACCAGCGGCAATGTGCTGGAACTGGTCGGCATCCGCAAGGACTGCGACGTCGACGCGCTGCTGGTGCGCGCCGTGCCGCACGGCCCAACCTGCCACACGGGCAAGCGCAGCTGCTTCTACCGCGACCTCGACGAGGACTGAAGACCGCGCCAGGGCGGTCGCACTCTCAGACACTGAACAGTGATACCCGATTCAATCGCGGCTACGACGAAACGCTGCCGGAGTCAGTCCTCGTCCTCGCTGATGCCGTAGCGGCGGCGGAAGCGCTCGACCCGACCGGCGGTGTCGACGATCCGTTGCTCGCCGGTGAAGAACGGGTGGCAGGTCGAGCAGATCTCGATCCGGATGTCGGCCTTGGTCGCTCGCGTCTGCCAGGAGGTCCCGCATCCGCAGCTGATCGTGGCGTCGAGGTACTCGGGATGAGTCTCGGTCTTCACACGCCCACCTCCTCGAGCTCGGCCGGAATCACCGAGACCTTCTTGCGCCGATTGCGAGCGTAGGGCGAGAACTTGACCGTGCCGTCGGCCAGCGCGAACAGCGTGTGGTCTCGGCCGACGCCGACATTCTCGCCGGCGTGAATCCGCGTGCCACGTTGACGCACGATGATCCCGCCGGTGCGTACAATCTCGCCGTCGAACAGCTTCACGCCCAGCCGCTTCGAGTTGCTGTCGCGTCCGTTGCGGGACGATCCGACGCCCTTCTTGTGAGCCATGGCGCTCTCCTAGTCCTCGGATGCTTCGGTAGCGTCGTCGCCGGATTGCTCGACGGCGGCTTCCGGCGCTTCTTCGACCTCTGCAGTCGGCTCGTCAGTTGAATCGTCGAGCGAAACCGCTTCCTCGACTGCTTCAGCTTCCGTCTCAGCGGGGGCTTCCACGACCGGCGCGGTCCAGGTCTGATCGCCGAGCGAGACCTCATCCACGCGCACAGCGGTGTGAAGCTGGCGGTGGCCGCGCAGTCGGCGGTAGCGGGTCTTGTTCTTGTACTTGAAGACGCGGATCTTGCGCCCGCGTCCCTGCTCGACGATCTCGCCCGATACCGAGGCCGACTCAACGGTCGGCGCGCCTACCGCGACCTCACCGCCGCCGCTGACCAGGAGGACATCGCTGAACGTGACCCGGTCACCGGCCGCGCCGTCAAGCCGTTCCAGCTTGAGCCGCTGTCCGGGCGACACCCGGTACTGCTTGCCGCCGCTGCGAATCACGGCATACACGTCGGACGGTTCAGTGCTCATGGCTGTCTCGCATCGATCTCGGACGTGATCGGTTCGTGGTTCCTGAGTTAATCAGCGTAATCAGCGCGGCTATGCCGTCAAGCGATCAGCGAACAGAGCGCACTCTACAACCTGAGTCCTCAGTCGAGCGACGAGCTGTTCTGGTTGCCGCCCCAGGCCAGGCCTGGCTTGGGCGGCATCAGCGGTTCGCGCTCGTCGTCGGCCTCGCCGCTGGGCGGCGCGGCCGGAGGCGGTGTGGGTTCAGGCGCCGGCGGAGGCGGTGTGGGCTCGGGGATTGCGTCGCCTGGCTGCCAGGCCAGGATCGCGCGCAGGTCGTCGCCCTCCAGTGTCTCGATCTCCATCAGCCGCGTGGCGAGCAGGTCGAGTTGGTCACGGTTGCGGCGCAGGATCGTGCGGGCGCGATCACGCGCCCGGTCGATGATCTCGCGCAGTTCTTCGTCGATCTGTTCGGCGACCATTTCCGAGTAGTCGCGCTGTTCGGAGATGTCGCGGCCCAGGAAGACCATCGACTCCTTCTTGCCGAAGGTACGTGCGCCGAGCCGCTCGGACATGCCCCACTGGGTGATCATCGCCCGAGCGATCTGGGTGACTTTGCTCAGGTCGTCGTGCGCGCCGGTGGTCATCTCGCCGAACACCAACTCCTCCGCGGCGTGACCGCCCAGAGCCGAGGCCATGAAGCCCTCGTAGTAGCTCTTGCCGGCCAAGCGGTGCTCCGACTCGGGCAAGTAGCGGGTGTAGCCGCCGGCCATGCCGCGCGGCACAATCGTGACCTTGTGCACGGGATCGTGGCCTGGAATGTGCGAGGCGACCAGCGCGTGTCCCGCCTCGTGGAAGGCGACGACTTCCTTTTCGCGCCCGACCAGCAGGCGCGACTTGCGCTCCGGACCGGCCATCACGCGGTCCACGGCCTCTTCGACCTCTGCCTGGGTGATGTGCTTCTTCTGGCGGCGCGCGGCCAGGATCGCCGCTTCGTTGAGCAGGTTGGCCAGTTCCGCCCCGGAGAATCCGGGCGTCTCTTTGGCGATCGTGTGCAGATCGACCTCTTCGGCCAGCGGCTTGCCGCGCACGTGCACGTCGAGGATTGCGACGCGGCCCTTGACGTCGGGTGCGTCGAGCACGACGCGGCGGTCGAAGCGGCCCGGCCGCAACAGCGCCGGGTCGAGGATGTCGGGCCGGTTGGTTGCGGCGACGACGATAACGTTGGTGTTCGTGTCGAAGCCGTCCATCTCGACCAGGATCTGGTTGAGCGTTTGCTCGCGCTCGTCGTGCGATCCGCCGACGCCTGCGCCGCGCTGGCGGCCGACCGCGTCGATTTCGTCAACGAAGACGATGCAGGGCGCGTTGCGCTTGGCCTGCTCGAACAGGTCGCGGACGCGGCTCGCGCCGACGCCGACGAACATCTCGACGAACTCGGAGCCGGAGATTGAGAAGAAGGGCACGCCGGCCTCGCCGGCCACAGCGCGGGCGATCAGGGTCTTGCCGGTGCCCGGCGGTCCGACGAGCAGGCAGCCGCGCGGGATCCGCGCGCCCAGGGAGGCGAAGCGCTCGGGGAACTTGAGGAACTCGACGACCTCCTGCAGTTCTTCCTTGGCTTCATCGCAGCCGGCCACGTCGTTGAACGTCACCGAGGGTCGATTGGCAGTGACCATCCGCGCCTTGCTCTTGCCGAACGACATCGCCTGCGAACCCTGCCCCTGCGCCTGGCGCAGGAAGAAGAAGATCAACCCGACGATCAGCAGGATTGGCAAGAGGTTGAAGAACAGGCCGGCGATCGTCGAGCCGAATCCGCCGCCGCCCGATACCTCGACATCGGGGAAGCCCTGCGCGCCTACGTCGATGCCCTCGCGGGCGAGGAACTCAAAGAAGTCGAAACCGGTCTCGGGCAGATTGGTCTCGTACGCCTGACCGCCGTCTCGCTGGACCAGCGTCACCTTCGACGATGACACTTCGATCGTCTCGATCGTGCCGGTCCCGTTCTCAATCCGTCCGAGCAACGACTCGGTGCCGCCGGCCAGCGGGATCTCGTTGGATCCGCCGCCGCGCGGGAAGACCGAGAACACGACGATGATCAGCACTACGAAGATCAGCAGGTAGATCAGAAAACTGCGTCGAAAGCGAGAGCCGCCCATCGTCATCCTTCGATAGCAGCGCGCAACGGAAACCGCCGCGCGCCGGTGCAACCTCAGTCAATCTTGAGCATATCGCAATGGCGCATGGGCCATTGTTTGCATTACGTGAATCCTGACGTGAATCCTGACGTGAGTCCTGCGGACGGCTCCGCTCCCGGCGCGGCTCCGGCTGTCGGCTACGATCCTCGCAGCTGGAACGATGCGCCTGCCGCGGCCGGCGACTCGCGACGGGAGCGCAGACCGTTGAATCGTGGGTCGCCCGCTGCGCCCGTGCAGTACGAAGCCGACCAATCCTGCCCACCGCTCGTCGCGCTCGCGGTCGGACTCCAGGGCGCCGCGCTGGTGCTGGCCCCGACGGTGCTGATCGTCGCCATATCGATTCGCGCCTCCGGTCTCGACGACGGCTATCTCACCTGGGGCGTCTTCGCGGCGCTGCTGATCAATGCAGCCGTGACGGCCCTGCAGGCGCTCCAGGCCTGGCGCTTCGGCGGTGGTCACCTCGTCATCACCGGTCCCACGGCGCAGTTCATCGGGATCACGGTGGCGGCGATCTCGGCTGCCGGACCGCACACGCTCGCGAGCCTGCTCGTGGTGTGTTTCTTCATCCAGGTCGCCTTGGCCTGGTGGTTGCCGACGCTGCGCCGGATCGTGACCCCGGTCGTCTCGGGAACGGTGATGATCCTGCTTGCGGTCACCATCCTGCCGATTGCGGTAGACAACATCCAGACCTTGCCCGAGGGCGCTTCGGCCGGCGCTGCTCCGACGATCGCCGGGGTCACATTGCTGGTCTCGGTCGTCATGACCCTTCGCGCCCAGGGCCGCGCGCGACTGATCGCGCCGTTCATCAGCATCGTCGCCGGCTGCGTCGTCGCGGTCGCGTTCGGCGAGTTCGATCTCGGACGAGTCGGTGAAGCAGGTTGGTTCGGCGTGCCCGAAGTGCCCGACCTGGGCTTCGACTTGACGCCGGGCAAAGAGTTCTGGGCGCTGCTGCCGACCTTCGCAATACTCACCCTGACCATGGGCATCAAGTCGATCTCCGACAGCGTGGTGATCCAACAGGCGTCGTGGCGTGGTCCCCGCGCCATCGACTTTCGCCAGGTCCAGGGCATGGTCAGCGCCAACGGCGTCGGGATGCTGCTCGCCGGCATCGCCGGGACGCCGCCGACCATGATCTACTCGTCCTTCAGCATGACGCTGATCCAGCTCACCGGGGTCGCGGCGCGCCGGGTCGGTATCGGCGCTGCCGTCGTCTTCGTCTTCCTCGCCTTCTTTTCCAAGTTCGCGGCCGTGTTGCTGAGCATTCCCGGTCCGGTGCTCGCCGCCTACCTGATGCTGGCGATGGGACTCTTCTTCGTCGGCGGCGTGCAGACGGTCCTGCGCGACGGCCTCGATCCACGGCGCGGGCTGATCGTGGCGCTCGCGGTCGCGCTCGGTCTGGGACTGCACGAGCACCAGGTGATGCGCGACGTGCTGGGCGAGGAGCTGGGCGCGTTGCTCAGCAACGGCGTAATGATCGGCGCGCTGGTGGCGATCGCGATGACCGCGCTGATTGAGCGGATCGGCGCCCGCTCGGCTCGGCTCGAGGTCACACTCGACATGGCCTCGCTACCGGCGATCGACGACTTTCTCGAGGGCCTGGCGAAGCGTGTGCAATGGAACGAAGCCTCAACCCGTCGGCTGCGCTCCGTCGGTGAAGAGACGCTGGCCAGCCTGCTGCCGGACGAAGCAGATGCCGCCCCGGGCGATCCTCCTCGATTAGTGATCGTCGCGCGCCCGCAAGGCAGTGTGGTGGAGTTGGAGTTTGTCGCGTTGACCAGCCGGGAGAATCTCGAAGATCAGATGGCCGTGCTGACCAATGAGGCGGCGCTGAGCAGCGAAGGCGAACTTTCGCTCAGGTTGTTGCGGCACTTCGCCTCCAACGTGCGGCACCAGAAGTTCCACGGCGTCGACATCGTCACGGTGCAGGTCGAGGGCAGCCGCGAGCTGCAAGCCGCAGTTCGCGGCTAATCGGCCTCCATCTGACCCTTCATCTCGCTGCCTTGAACGAGCCCCGACCAGGTCGGCCGCTTGCGCGCGTCGAGGACGCCGCCCTCGGGAATCGGCGGCACGCCAATCGTGTTGGCGGCCATCCAACCGCCGTCGACCAGCAGGGTATGTCCGGTGACGTAGCTCGCCATGTCGGAGAGCAGGAACAAGACCGCCTTGGCCACCTCGTCCGTCTCACCCAGGCGCTTGAAGGGAATCAGCCCCTCTGCAGTTCGCTTGACGCGCTCGGGCGACGCCGGAATCCGCGGTGTGGCGATGCTGCCCGGTGCGACCGAGTTGACGCGGATGTGGTGTGGCGCAAGCTCAACCGCCATGCTGCGCACGAGGTTGATCAGGCCCGCCTTGGCCGCGCCGTAAGAGGCATGATTGGGCGCAGACTGCATCCCTTCAACCGAGGAGATGCAGACGATGCTGCCCGGCGCGCCGCGCGCGATCATCGATCGGGCGGCCAGTTGCGCGTTGATGAAGAAGTAGCGCAGGTTCATCCGATGATCGCGGTCCCACTGCGCCGTGGTCATCTCGGTGATCGGATTGAATGACCCCTG
>JAPPBK010000105.1 GCA_026705105.1 Chloroflexota bacterium
AGGCAATCGAGTGTTGCGGTCACCTCCCGCGTCGCCAAGCCAATGGCTGCCTTCGTATCGCGTGCTCGCACCTGCTCGATAGCGATAACGCGGCCCTCATACGACAGGTCGGCACCGAGCATGTGTCTGGCGCTGGCCTGTGGAATCGGTGCGTTCGTGGCGCGATCGATCTCGTCCAACTGATCAAGATGGGTCTGGTTGAACGGCTCGAATCTCGTACTACCGAACCTGCCGGGCAGGCTGGCCGGATCGAGGCCATGCACTTCAATCCAGCATTCATGCTGTTCAGGTCGGCCTTCAACGCGCTCCTTGGCCAAGTCGATGTGGAGATCGACCCGCTCTGCCACCTGCTCGGGATTGTCTCGCTTGGCTTGCGCCACTGCGAACATTGCATCCTGTAACGCCTTGTCGATCGTGGCCCGCGAGAGTTCGTCGTGAGGAGCCAACTCTCGTTGCGCACCTTGCAGCAGCTCGTGGTAGCGGTCTACTCCATCCTGATCAAACTGCAGGGAACCTTGTCCCTCGCGCCACCAGACGGCAGCCATATGCTCATCGCTCAGAACGTCATCCGTCGACAGCCCCTCCACGAGGACATTGAGATAACGGCGGAACTCAACCCAGAACGAATTCTCTACGGGCGGCGGCAACTCGTGCTCCATTGGGCATTCACGATTCAGGACGGTGCGCAACTCGCCGCCTCGGCACAAGCTGTGTGGACGCGAGCGGTGCCAGCTTAGGGCCTGTTGACGCTTGCCGGGTCCCGGTTGAGGGAACACGAGACCAAGGCGTGGCAGATGAAGCTGAGGAACATGGGGTCGAGTGCTTCGTCGCGGTCGTTGAGACGTCGGAGGAGGCGCTCGATGGCATTCTGTCCTCATCAGCCTTGGCGGTTGAGAGTTCATGGAGCACCGCGCCACGGAGGCAACAAGATGCAGTGTTTGCAGCCGAGTGGCTCATCAAGCGTGACACCGATTCGCTGCGGGTCAAGGTCGAGCATCCCTTCTTCGACATCATGCAGCTCTTGGGCAATCGGCGCGCGCTGTGGCGGATTGGCCAAGGACCACTTGGCGTGGCGATGTGCTCGGTTACTGTCGCGCGGAGCGATTGGCGGAACAGTCGGTCGCCTCTCACTTGCTGAGTGGCTCGCCGCACGCTCCAAATCCATCGGGTAGAACTGGGCGAGCGGAACTGAACGCTGCATCGGCCCTGTCGGAACTACAGGGCGTTCCGCTCAGGGAAAGTAGGCTCGAATCACTGATCGGAAGGCTACGTGGGGGAGGACCATTCAATCCGTCGCGAGCGATTCCGAGGCTGCTGGCGTGCTGGATTCTCTCTCCGTTCGATCTTGTGCACGCACACTGCGCCGTGTTCCGTTTGAGAGAGATCGCGAAGGTGTTCCACCATGGCTCGATCATCGACGTACAGATCGATAGGGCGCGTTCCTTGGACTCGGCGCTGCAAGAATCGCGTCAACTCACTCAGCGCCTGCAAGCGCGTCTCCGGGTCGTTGATGTTCTCCTTGGTCGCAGTCGTGGTCCGACCGTCCTTGGGGTCGTAACCGACTGCGTGCAAGGTGTCCCGAGTCTCCGCAATGAATCCGAGATAGGCGCCATCACGCGGTCGCGGAGCTTGACGAATCGTCATGTTCCCGCTTCCTGTCTCAGAGCCTGCTCGCACTTGCTTGCCCACATCGTAGATCAAGGCCGTGCAGCGGCATGACGATGATCCCAGACGACCAGAGCGAAGACCACGCAACGTTCGAAGATCAGCGGGATGCGTCGGACGACGGGTTTGACTTGCTCAGCTCAACCACGGCATTGACGACTTCGCCGACTACGTCAGCGCCCACGGGCCGTACGCCTAGCAGGCTTCTGAGCTGCGGATAGCAAGAGCCAGCGCAGGGGGTGATCGACGTCAGGGCGCAGGGTCAACAATGAGGCGGCCGGTGTCCTGTAGCTGGGAAGGTGCGACTCGGAGCTTTGACTCCGCGGGCCGATGCCAGTCGCTGGCGGTACGGCGATGCGAGCGACCTCAGACGCCGGAACAAGTACTCCGCCTAGCGCCCACTCCTTTAGCCGCCTCAGAACCGAAACCCGCTCGGAATGCGCCCTGACATGCGCCCACAGCCCAATCGGGTTCCGTTTACCTGTCGCTCAGCAGCCGATAAGGGAGAAGCACGGTTTGATCGATCTCGGGGGCGTTCAGCGGCTATCTCACTTTGGGAGCGGCGGCGCGCTCAAGATTGAGGGCGAGGAGGCATTCGAGGATTTCTTCGTCCTCGATGTCGGCGGGCCAGCCGTAGGCGGCGAAGACGGCGGCGTCGAGGGTTCGGTGCAGGTTGTCGAGCCAGGTGGGGCGCTGGTTGTAGAGGTTGGTCAGGGTGCGCTTCTTCAGTTGTTCGACGGCCTCATCGTCGACGGGCAGCAGGCGGTTGGGCAGCGAGGGGATTACGTCGGGGACCTCGCGAACCCACTCGGGCGGGTTGAGCCAAAGGCGACGCTTGTCGTCCAGCTCCTTGGCCGCCGCGCCGATGGCGTCGCGGTGTCTACGTTGCTCCTGCGTCAGTGCCTCGTCGGGGGTGTTGAGCG
>JAPPBK010000266.1 GCA_026705105.1 Chloroflexota bacterium
GTCTGATCGACCTCGAGGACACCGGCGGCGTCGAACTCACCTGGTCGAACGACGACGGCATCATCGAGATGCTGCATCTGATCGGCAAGCGCGAAGGCTTCGGCGACCTGCTCGCCGACGGCATGAAGGTCGCCGCCGAGAAGATCGATGCCAAGAACGGCGACGACCGAGCGCAGGAGTTCCGCACCGACGTCGGAGGCCAGGAACTGCCGATGCACGACGCCAAGCTGCAGCCGGAGTACTGGACGACCTACAAGCTCGACCCGACCCCGGCCCGCCACACGCAGTACGAGGGCAACTCCCGCTTCGGCGGCCCCGAGTACCCGGCGGCTCCGCGCGACTTCAAGGACTACGCCAACCGCGGCGAGCACCACAAGGGCGCATCGGAGTACATGCACATCTCCAACTCGACCGGTATGTGCCAGTTCATCATGATGGCCGCGCCGACCGACCGCTTCCCGCAGTGGATCAACGCGGTCACCGGCTGGGACCTGAGCGGTGACGACCTGCAGCTCGCCGGCGAGCGGATCGCCAACCTGCGCATGGCCTTCACCGTGCGTGAGGGCGACAACCCGCGCCAGCGCTTCGCACCCCCGCGACTCTGGGGCGGCGAAGGCACCGTCCAGAAGACGGGCCCGCTGGCCGACGTCATCCTTGACATCGAGACCCTGGAGACCGACTTCCTCAACGCCTGCGACTGGGACACCGAGACTTGTCTCCCCAGCCGCGAGAAGCTCGAGTCGATCGGCCTCAGCGACGTCGCCGACGCGCTCGCCGTCTAGCGACGGAAACCGCGATTGAGTCAGAGAGGGCGGACTCCGGTCCGCCCTCTCTGATCTCCCGCTCCCCCCGCGAGTCGGGGAGAGATGCCATAAGCGGCTCATCTCCCTCTCCCCCCGCGAAGCGGGGGGAGATGCCGAAGGCAGAGGGGGGCAGCCCGCACGAACGCGAACAGGACCACCTTCCACCCGTGCGACAACGACTGAGCGGCGTCACCTCCAGGCTCTTGATCATCCCGATCGCCGCCATCGTCTTCGGCGCTGCGCTCGGAGCGGGATTCCAGTGGGGTGCTCCCGACCGCCAGGAAGTGATCCGCGTCTACGACGGGAGCCAGCAGGGACGCATCGGCGGCGACGGCGCGCCTCGCGGTCACTTGAGTGGCTTTGTCACCGAACGATCCGGCAACGACTGGATCGTGCGCGTCGGCGACAACCTGCGCACCGTCCGGTTCCGCGGCGATGCCGTCGTCGAAGCGATGCTCCCGATTTGGACGGACGGCATCGAGCCAGGCGACTTCGTGCTGGTCGGAGGCAGCGACGACAACGTCAACAGCTTCATCACAACCGGCATCGTGATCATTCCCGCCGACCAGGCAATCAGCGGCGACGACGTGGTCGACGCCATCCTCTCGGATGCCGCCCAATGATGAGACGACTGCTGGGCTGGTTCTCGCTCCTCGCCGCGCTCGGCGGCGTCGGTCTCGGTGGCTGGTTCGTCGGGTCCGACGTCATCGCGCCACAGCCGTCCGCCGAGGATGTCGTCGTTGCCGAGAGCGTGGTCGCCGGGCGGTTGCAGATTGAGATCGACGAGGCCGCGTTCCCCAACACCTCGCTAGTGCTTGGGGCGAGCGGCCTCAGCCCGTTCGGAAACGCCGAGGGACTGCAGGGTAGGCAGGTGTTGACCGGGCGTGTGATCTCGGCCTCCAATGGGTACATCGTGATCGAGACGCAGACCGGACAGGCGGCGATTCAGCTCACCGACGAGACCACGTTCCTGCTGCGGATGCAGCGCGTCTCCCCCGCGGCCATCGGCTCGGGCGCGTCGGTCACGATCATCCTCGACGAGGACGGCGAGACCGCGATTGCCGCCCTCGCTCTCCCGGCCGATTCCCGCCCCACGCTGAACACGCCCGACCCACCCAGCCTCGGCGGCGGCTAGTCGCCCTGCCGGCCACGGCTAGTCGACCTGCCGGCCACGGCTAGTCGCCCTGCCAGTCACGGCTCGTCGACCTGCCGACTGCGACGCTCCATCTCGCCTCGAGCCGCGTCCAGCAGATGTTCCCGGTCGGCAATCTCACCCTCGACCACGATGTGTTCCTCGCCCTGGCCGTCGAGGTACCAGCGCACATTGCCCATCGTCTCGACCCGCCGCACGCTGCGCAGCTCATCCCACGCAATCGTCATCTGCTCCAACCCCGAGTGCAACGCGGTGACGCCGTCTTCGTGCACGATCACTGCCGTGGTCTGTCGCTGCCAGGTGATGAACACGACAGGCAGCATCGCCGCAGTGACGACGATGAAGAAGATCGCCGCGCCACCGGCCTCGCCGCTGCCAGTCGCCAGCCAGACGACACCGGCGATGATCACCGCCAGCAGGGGAAAGACGAAGGTTGCGTTGTGGTACCAGGAAGCCTCATACGTGTGCGCGCTGCGCACACCCGGATAACGGAGCATCGCCTCCGCGTCCTTGCGACGTAGAGCGGAGTGCCCCCCTCTGCCTTCGGCATCTCCCCCCGCTGAGCGGGGGGAGAGGGAGCCGGGATCGCCTACTCCGCTCCCCCCCTCTGGGGGGGAGCTGTCACGGAGTG
>JAPPBK010000367.1 GCA_026705105.1 Chloroflexota bacterium
CGCAGGGGTTGAGGAAGTGGACCCCAAACCTGCGCGCGTCCTCCTTCAGCGTCTCGACCGGGTAGAAGCCCATCGGCTGGTTGTTGATCAGCGTGACGAAGAACTCGAGCGGGTGATAGCGCTTCAGCCAGGCGGCCTGGTAGGCGGTGATCGCGAAGGCGTGCGAGTGCGACTCGGGGAACATGTAGTGCCCGTTGATCTTGCCGAAGATGGTCTCGGCCGCGTCGTCGGGCACCCCGTTGGCCCGCGCGCCCTCGAAGAAGCGTTCACGGTGCATCGCGATCAGGTGCTCGCTGTTCGCCCGGGCGAAGGCGCGGCGCACTTCGTCCGCCTCGGCCGCGGTCATGCCGGCGACGTCCATGATCAGCTGCACCACCTGCTCCTGCCAGACGATCACGCCGCAGCCACGCTCCAGGGCGCGCGCCTCCAGCGGGTGGTCGTACTCCCACTCGGCGCCGTGGCGGTAGCGGTCGACGAACTGGCTGACCGCGCTGCCCTGCGTGCCGACGCCGGGCCGGATTAACGCGACCTGGTAGGCGAGATCGAGCAACGTGCGCGAGCGGAGCCGCTGTCCCATCTTGAGCTGCGCCGGCGACTGCAGCAGGAAGACGCCTTTCGACCGGCCCGCGTTGATCATGTCGTAGACGCCGTCGTCCTCGGGGCTGAGCCGGCTCAGGTCGGGCCGCTCGCCGCTGCGCTGCTCGATCAGGTCGAGCGCCTCCTCGAGCTGGTCGAGCACGGGCAAGGAGAGCAGGTCGATCTTGGCGAAGTTGGCGTCGGCCACGCTGTCCTTGTTCCAGTCCATGATGAAGCGGCCATCCATCGCGCCGGCCCGCACCGGCACCATCTCGGGGATCGGCGAGTCCGAGAGGATCATCCCGCCCACGTGCTGACCCAGCCCGCGCGGCGCGTTCATCAACTGCGGCGCGAGCGCGATCAGGTCGCGCCAGCCGTGCGCCTCGACCCGGTCGCGGAAGACGGGCAGCTGCTCCATCTCCTCGCGCAGGCGCGCGCCGTCGTGCGAGTGGATCTGCTTCGACAGCAGCCGTAGATCGTCCGGCGGCAGACCCAGCGCCTTGCCCAGGTCCTGGATGATGCCCTTGACCGAGTAGGTCGAGATCGCGCCGGTCAGCACCGCGTAGTCGCGGCCGAAGTACTCGTGCACCCGCTCGATCAACTCGTCGCGCAGGCCGCGGGGAAAGTCGAGGTCGATGTCCGGCAGCGACGTCATGTCGTCGGGCAGGAAGCGCTCGAGCGTCAGCTCCCACTTGAGCGGATCGACGTGGCTGATCCCGATCAGGTAGCCGACCAGCAGCGCCACCGACGAGCCGCGCCCGCGGCCGGGCGGCCGCTGTTCGATCGGGGTCTCCGCTGCGATTAGGCCGCGCTCCTCCATGATCCGCTGGGCCAGCCGCACGATCTCGCGGTAGAGCAGCAGGAAGCCGGCCAGCTTATGTCGACCGATCAGGTCGAACTCTTCCTCCAACCGCTCTTCGACCTCCGGCGTGACCGAGCCGTAACGCCGCGCCGCGGCCTCCTCGCAGAGCCGGCGGAGGTAGCTCTCCGGCGTGTAGCCCTCGGGCACGAGCGGCTCGGGCAGCGTGTAGCCGAGATCGACGCTGAGGTTGAAGGCGCACTGCTCGGCGACCTGCAACGTGTTGCACAGCGCCTCGGGTAACTCCGAGAACAGCGCCGCCATCTGCGCGGCGGACTTGAGGTACAGGTGATGATTGGGTTGGATCTGCCGCAGCGCCTGGTCGATGGTCAGGTTGCGCTTCGCCGCGACCAGCGCGTGCTGCAGCCGGTAGCGCTCGGGCGAGTGGTAGTGGACATCGTTCGAGGCGACCAGCGGCGCCCCGACCTCGCGGGCCAGCCCGACCAGCTCGCGGTTGCGCTCGGTGTCGCCGCGCAGGAAGTTCTGCTGCAGCTCGACGTAGACCGAGTCCGCGCCGTACCAGTCGCGATAGCGACCCAGCAGCTCGCGAGCCTCGGCCCGCTCGCCGGCCAGCGTCAGCCGCGACAGCGCCCCATGCCGCCCGCCGGCCAGCAGCACCAGTCCCTGGGCGTGCCCGGACAGGTGAGCCGGATCCAGCCGAGGCTCGCGCCGATCGACCGTGTTGGCCAGCGTGAACAATCGCGACAGGTTGGCGTAGCCCTCGCGCGACTTGACCAGCAGCGTGACCCGGGAGTCGTCCTGCAGCGTGATTTCGCCGCCGGTGATCGGCTGGATTTCGAGGCTGTTCGCCAGCCGGGCGAACTCCAGCGCGCCGCAGAGGTTGGTGTCGGTCTGGGCCAGCGCCGGCATCCCCAACGCCCGCGCCTGGGCCAGCAGCTCATGCCCATGCGAGGCGCCCAGGCCGAAGGAATGAAAACTCTTGGCGTGCAACTCGACGTAGGTCATGTCGGTTGCCTGCAGCGTTGACTGCTTCGCTTCCCCTCTCCCCCCGCTCCGCGGGGGGAGATGTCGAAGGCAGAGGGGGGCTCCGAGCCGGCAGCAAACCCCGGCGCATCCTCCAGCGCAGAGAGCCCCCCTCTGTCGCTCCGCGACATCTCCCCCCGCGGAGCGGGG
>JAPPBK010000048.1 GCA_026705105.1 Chloroflexota bacterium
TGGTCAGGTCTTGATTGGGGCCGTGGAAGACAGCGGCTTTCATTTGGGCGTCCTTTCTGGGCGCGGCGCAGAGTTGCGTCGCTGCGCTGGGCAGTCTAGTGCTTCACGATTCACGACGGAGGGGGGAGAGATGGGAGTGGTGCCGGGAGAGGGGCTCGAACCCACACGGCCCGAAGGCCAGCGGATTTTAAGTCCGCCGCGTCTGCCAATTCCGCCATCCCGGCACGCGCCCCGAAGATGGGCCGCCGTATTGACGATATCGAAGCCTCACCGCTCCGTCTCAACGCTGATACGATGCCCGTCGGTGAGGATGCTGATATCGCCGCGAGCGGCGGTGAGCAGGGTCTGGGAACCGATTCGACCCAGGTTGCGCACAACGGACTGATGCGGATGTCCGTGCGGATTGTTCGCGCCCGCGCTGAGGACGGCGATGCTCGGTCGGACCGACTCGAGGAACAACGAGGTCGAAGAGTAGCGGCTGCCCTGGTGGGCAACCTTGAGCACGTCGGCTCGCAGATCGCACGGAACCGACGCGCCGCGACAGGGTTGCCGGACGAGGTCGAGTTCCTGCGCGGCATTGATGTCGCCGGCGAACAGGAATGCGGCGTTCAGGTAGCGGGCGCGGACCACGAGCGACATCGCGTTCGGATCGACCAGATAGTGTTCGGGCAGGCCGCCCGACGGCGGCCAGAGGATGTCCAACACCAGGCCGGGTTCACCCGGTACGGCGATTCGTTGGCCGGCTGCGGCCACCTCAATGGCCGTGCCCTCCCGGCGCAGCAAGTCGAGGACTCGACGCCCGAACGCCGTGGACTCGAAGTGCGGGTTCACCAACGCGCGCTTGATGTCATAGAAGTCGGTGATCGCCCAGAGCGCCTCGCCGTGGTCGGACTGCGGATGCGTGATGATCAACAGATCGATGCTGCGGGCGTTGGCGGGCAAGTGCCGCCGCAACGAGGAGCGGATGGCGTCGGGTTGGTCGCCCGCGTCGATCAGGATGCTGTGCCCGTCGGGCGTCACGATTAGCGCGGCGTCGCCCTGGCCGACGTCGATGAAGTGCACCCGCAACTGCTCCGACGGCGCTGCGCAAGCCGACAACCAGATCGCGGCCGCGGCGCCAGCCAGGACGCCACTCCATGCGGCCCGCGAGAGGTGAGCGGGCAGGTTGGGAATCAGGTCGAGCCCGACCGTACGCAGCGGGTTGGGAAGCGCCTGCATGGCGCTGGGAGGAGATCGGTACCAGCGCCTGACTCGGTCGCGATGCGGGCGGAACGCGACGGCCAGGACGGCGCCGTAGATCAACAACAGGTGGGCATGGCCAAAGCCGATCACCGGGACGCCTGCGCCAGGGAGCCTGGCCAAGCTCTCGGCGACGATAACGAGCCAACGCAGCGGCAACCAGGCGAGCGGCCAGGCGAGGACCGCTGCGGCCGACTCGGAGGCGAGGCCGATCAGCGCGGTCCCGGCGGAGCCGAGCAGCATCCAGGCGAAGAGCGGCGCGGCAAGCAAGTTGGCGGGGATGCCGATCAATGCGGCGCGCTCGAAGTGGAGGATGATCAGCGGCATCGTGGCGAGGCTGGCGACCATCGTGAGTAGTGCGGCGTCGCGCAGCGAACCGGCGAGGCCCCGCTGTCCGCTGAGGAAGTCATGGGTCAGGGACGGCATCAGGAGGACGATGCCCAGTGTTCCGGCGAGCGTGAGCTGGAAGGAGAGATCGACCAGGATGTGCGGTTCGAGCGCGATCATCAGACCGGCAGTGGCGGTAACCGCAGCGAGCGCGGATGCGCCGCGACCGAGCAGGTGCGACGCGGCGAAGACAATGGCCATCCACATCGCTCGCTGCACGGGTGGATCGGGCCCGACGAGCGTGCCGTAGGAGAGCGCAGCGACGATTGCCAGGCCCGCCGCCGAGCGGCGACCCAGCAGCCAGGCGGTCGCCGCCATGACGATGGTGGTGAGCAAGGTCAGATTGCTGCCCGAGATGACGATCAGGTGGGAGAGCGAGGTGTCGTTCAGCGTGCCGCGCAGATCGGAGTCGATGGCGTCGCGACGGCCGGTGACCATGCCCTGGGCGATAGCCGACAGCGGCGGCGGCAGCGCGTCGCGCAAACGTTCATTGAGTGCAGTCCGTGCGTCGGCCGCGGCGCGTTGCCACCAGGGACTCCGACCGCGCGACTCGATCCGAACGCTGCCCGGCGCGGCCAGGCCGGAGGCGGCGATGCGCCGGTTGGCAAGCCTGGCGAGATAGTCGTCGGTTGCCCGCGCGGTTGGAGAGAGCACGGCGCGCGCGCTGATCCGATCACCGACCGCGACGTTCGTCGGTTCAGTCGAGTGGAGCAGCACTCGCTGGTCGAGCGAGCGCTGTTCGTCTCCGATGGCGATCCGATTGGCGGAGACCAGGAATCGAATCCCGCCGGCACTGAACTGCGGGTCCTCGATCACGGCGCCTTCCAGGCGGACGATCTGTGCGCCGAGGTCTGCCAGAGCGAGGCTGTCGGGCTCGAACTTGGACGATTCCGCGCGCCAGAATCCGACTGCCAACAACGTGGGTGCGAAGAGGATGAGCGCGGCGTGGAGCGTGCGGTTTCGAGGCGTGGTGTTGCGGGTGGAGGTCACGGTAAAGGACAGCGCGGTCGCGCAGAGCACCGACAGCGCCACGATCCAGAGGCCTGCCGTCGCGAGCGACAGCGCGACGCCGACGACGAGGCCGGCCGTCCAGAGCAGCAGCGGCGGCAGGTAGAGCGGGCGCAGCTCCGCGACCACGGCCAGCCGACCAGACCGTCTAATCGGCGGGGACATAAGCCGCGATCAGATCTGCGAGCGCGGGGAGTTCGTTCGGTTTGAGCACGCCGCGCTGCACGAGGTCGGCCAGGGAGTCGAAGGGTCGCTGTTCGCGCAGCTCGACAACGGCGCGCGCTCGGCGTTCCCCGACTACGGGAAGCGTCACCAGTTCGGCGATCGTGGCCGTGTTGATATCGATCAGCGTGCGGTTGGCGGCGATCGGCAAAGTGTCCGCATGCACGACTGGCGGACTGTTGGAGTCGGACAGCGCGGACGCCAGCAGCCCAAGGCCCACGAGGAGGAACACCAAGGCCGCGATCGCGGGCAAACTCGTGAGCAACGCGGATCTCGGCTTGTCGCCACCGAGCAACCACGACCGGCGCGGCGATGTTGCTTGCGCCGGCGGACGGATCCGGGAGAGCACGCTCATGTCTCGCTGTTCGTCTCTCTGCACTCTGAACCGCACCGAGACCACCGACATTAAACGAAGAACGTACAACACGAGGAATTGGCGAGGGGTACTGTGGATCTCGAGAGGTGAGTCAGCAATGGTTCGTTCGGTGTTGACCGTGAGCGACCTGTCCGATGCGGAGATCGGCGCAGTGCTGGACCTGGCGCTGGAATCGAAGCGTCGCAGCGGTCCTCGCGGCTCGGAACTGGACGGCAAGACCGCGCTGCTGATCTTCCAGAAGCCGTCGTTGCGCACCCGCGTCTCGTTCGAGCTGGCGGTCAGCAACCTGGGCGGACGGCCGCTATACCTCTCGCCGCCGGAGGTTGGGATCGGAGATCGGGAGTCGCCCGAGGATGTGGGCGGCGTGGCCGGACGCTACTGCGATCTGATCGTCTGCCGGACCTTCGACCAGAGCATGCTCGAGCGGCTGGCGAAGTCGTCGGGCGTGCCTGTGATCAACGCATTGAGTGACTGGGAACATCCCTGCCAGGCTCTGGCCGATGTGCTGACGATCCGCGAGCACGGCGGCACGGCGGGACGCTGTCTGGCCTACGTCGGTGACGGCAACAACGTCGCGCGTTCGCTTGCCATCGCGGCTGCGGGCGAAGGCATGCACGTGCGACTCGCGTCTCCGCAGGGCTACGAGCTTGACGAGGCGAGCATCGCTGAAGCGACGTTGCGGGCGCGTGAGTCGGGCGGATCCGTCTCAGCGATGTCCGATCCGGAGGAGGCGGTCTTTGGCGCCGACGTGGTCTATACGGACACCTGGACCTCGATGGGCCAAGAGGTCGAGGCCAAGCAGCGGCTCGAGGCGTTCGCTGGCTACCAGGTCGATGTGAATCTCGTTAGCAAGGCTGCGCCCGACGCACACGTGATGCACTGTCTGCCCGCGCATCGCGGCGAAGAGATCAGCGACGAAGTGCTGGACGGACCGCAAGCGATCGTGCTCGACCAGGCCGAGAATCGATTGCATGCCCAACAAGCGCTGATGGCCTGGTTGTTTGGCTGACCGATGCCCGGTCGGTCGCTTAGCATGGCGACCGGCATACCGGGCAGCAGGCGTGATAGGGATCCGAGGCGATTGTCGTGACTGAGTTGGTCAACGACATTCAGGTGACGTTCGGCGACTTCGGCTGGACGAGTGCGCTCGAGATCACGGTGATCGCGGCATTCTTCTACGCCGGCCTGCGTCTGCTGCGCGGGACGACCGCGATGTCGGTGATTCGCGGCATGGTGTTGGTGGTACTGGCAATCCTCGTGATCGGCCGGCTGACCGAGTCGATCGTCCTCGATTGGATCGTGGAGAACGCGCTGGCGGTGCTGTTGATCGTGGTGCTGCTCGTCTTCCAGCCGGAGTTCCGGCGGGCGTTTGAGCATGTCGGCCGCGCCGGCGGTCTGAAGCACTGGGGAAGCAGGAGACAGCCGTATCGGTCACTGATCCCGATGATTGCGGCGGTCGTGCATCGGCTGTCGCAGCAGCAGGTCGGTGGGCTGTTTGTGTTCGAGCGCGATACCGGGCTGGAGGAACTGGCTGACGGCGGCGTCCGCCTGGGCGCTGAACCAACGCTTGAACTGCTCGAGAGCATCTTCTGGCGCGGCTCGCCGCTGCACGACGGCGCGGTGTTGTTGCGTCCGTCGGAGGTCGTCGCGGCGGCGGTGATTATCCCCACCCCGGCAGGCGAGTTCAGCGTGCGCGGGCAGGCCAACGGACATGCCGGCGCGCATCTGGGCACCCGCCACCGCGCCGCATTGACGGTGACCGAAGAGACTGACGCGGTGGCGGTGGTGGTCTCGGAGGAGAGCGGCCGGGTCTCTCTGGCGGTTGGCGGCGAGCTCTCGGCGCCATTGACGGCGACCGAGCTGGAAGTCGCGTTGTCCCGGCACTTGCACTCGCGACGCTGGGGAGATCGGTTGGGCGCCCGTTGGCTCGAACGCGTGTGGGGTCGACAAAGCGGCACTCCGTCGACCGCCGGCGGAGATGCAGCGGGGCCCTAAGTGCGACGCGCGGCGCAAGAGGCGAGCCTGCTGGTCTCGGTAATCGTGTTGGCGTTGATCGTCTGGTTTGTGATCGCCGACACCGAGAATCGCGAGATCGAATCGCGCCTGGGCTTCAGTCTGCCTGTCGAAGTACGCGAGCTAGGTTCCGACCTGGTCGTGGTCAGCGAGCCGCTGCCGGTCACAGTGACCGTATTTGGTCGCGAGGCGGACGTCGAAGCGGCGCGACCGGAACACTTCCTGGCCACCGTGTCGATGCGCAACCGGGTGGCCGGGCAGCACAGCCTGCCGGTCCGCGTTGACCGACTCGAGGGTGAAGTGCGCGTGCGGGCGGTGCAGCCGGAAACCGTGGTCGTCGTTCTCCAGCAGAGCGTCGAACGAGAGGTGCCCGTCGTGGTCGAGCCGTCGAATCTGCCCCCGTTGGGATTCCGCGTGGGCACTCCCGAGGTCAGGCCGGAGACGGCGCTGGTCTCGGGCATTGCGGCCGAAGTGGAGGCGGTTGAATCGGTGGTAGCGCGGCTAGACCTGGGCGGCGCGAGAGCGTCGGTGGAGCGGGATGTCACGCTCGAGGCGCGGACGGCTGCGGGTGGTTCAGTCTCGCAAGTGTTGATCAATCCGAGGTTTGCGCAGGTGCGTGTGCCGATCGAGCAGGAAGTGTTCCGCAAGACGGCGTCAATCCTGCCGGATGTGATCGGTACGCCGGCGGCGGGATATCGTATGCGCACGGTGAGCGCGACGCCAACCACTGTCGAAGTCCTCGTTTCGCTTGACGTGCTGGATGATGAGGTCGAGGTCAGCACCGAGCCAATCGACATCGGTGGCCGCACTGCCAATCTGACCGCGCAGGCGAGACTGGTCTTCGCCGATGGCGTCGTACCGGCGGGCGAGACAGAGGCGTCGATCCAGGTGACGATCGCGATAGAACCGGTCCTGACGACGGTCGAGTTGCCGATTGCGCTTCGGCTGGTTGGACTGCGCGACGGACTCGAAGCTGCTCCGATCAATCCACCCACGGCGCGGGTGACGCTGCACGGCCCGGTCACGAGCCTCTCTGAGCTCGAAGGTCCATTGGGACCAATTGAGATCGACATCTCGGATCTCGGAGCCGGCAGGCACCTGATCGCGCTCGAGTGGCAGCCACCGAGCGAGATTGAGATGCTGAACATCACCCCGGATCGCATTCTGATTACGGTTTCTCCGATCCAGCCCGCGAACGCGGAGACCGACACTGCAGGTGACGGGGAGGCGGGTGAGACCGACGATGAGTGAGGACGTGCCTATCCAGCCACCCGAAGTCGACGTGCGCGCGTTGCCGGGCAACGCGCTGCCGACGGTTGCGATCGTCGGCAGGCCGAACGTGGGCAAGTCGACGCTGTTCAACCGGCTCGTGCGCCGCCGACAAGCGATCGTACGAGGCGAGCCGGGCACGACGCGGGACCGCAACTACGCAACGACGGAATGGCGCGGACAGCACTTCTCGGTGATTGATACCGGCGGGTTGCTTGGCGAGCAGCTCACCGGGCCGTTCGCCGATTCGGTGGCGGAGCAGGTGGAGCAGGCGCTGTCGGAGGCGGATGCGATCGTGCTCGTGGTCGACGTCCAGGCGGGGACGCTGCCCGCCGACGACGACGTGGCGCGTCTGCTGCGCGAGGCGCCGCAGCCGGTCACCGTCTGCGCCAACAAGGCGGACAACGACTCGCTGGTCACCGAGGCGTCGCAGTTCTTCGCGCTCGGACTGGGCGAGCCGGTCGCGATCTCGGCCCATCACGGCCGCTGGATCGACGACCTGCTCGACCGGGTCACCGAGAGCCTGGCGGTCGCCGAGCCGCTAGAGATCGAGGATGTCGCCTGCCGATTGGCGATCGTCGGCCGACCTAATGTAGGCAAGTCGTCGCTGGTCAACGCGCTGCTGCGCGACGAGCGGATGATCGTGTCCGAGGTGCCGGGCACGACGCGGGACGCGGTAGACACGATGCTCAGCTTCGGCGGTGAGCGCGTCTCGCTGGTCGATACCGCGGGCATCAGGCGCAGGGGACGCGTCGCGCCGGGCATCGAACGCGCCTCGGTGCGGCGAGCCGGCGCAGCGGTCCGCCGCGCGGACGTGTCGGCGGTCGTGATCGACGCGCACGAAGGCGTGACTTCCCAGGATTTGCACGTGCTCGGCCTGGCGATGGATGAGGGCGCGGGGATCGTGATCGTGATGAACAAATCGGATCTGGTCGACGCGGAAGATGGGCTGCGGAACAGTCGCGAGCGACAGCTCGCCGGACGCGCGCGGTTCGTGAGTTGGGCGCCGATCGTCTGGGTTTCGGCATTGACCGGACGGGCCGTCGACAGCGTCGTCGCGGCGGCGTTGCACGTCGCCGAGGCGCGCCGCCTGCAGGTGCCCACGCCGAGGCTCAACGCGATGCTGCGCCAGGCCCAGATGGAGCGGCCGCCATCCACGCATCGCGGCAAGCGAATTCGCTTCTACTACGCCGTGCAGACCGGCTCTGCGCCGCCGACCTTTACGTTCTTTGTCAACTATCCCGAGGGCGTGCACTTCTCATACGAGCGCTACCTGCTCGGTCGGATTCGCCGCTCGTTCGGGTTTGAGGGCACGCCGCTACGCTGCGTGTTGCGAGGCCGAGACACGGAGCAGGCCGACAACGGAGGCAGAGCGCGTGGTTGAGGCCTGGATCGTCGGCGGAGTCATCGGCTATCTGCTCGGCTCGATTCCCACCGGGCTCTGGATCGGGATGTGGCGGGGCGGCGAGGATATCCGCGCTTCAGGCAGCGGCCGGACCGGGGCGACCAACACCTTTCGCGCGCTTGGCCTGCGCTGGTCCGTGACGGTGCTCGCCCTCGACGCCGTCAAGGGCGCCGCGCCGATCTTGATCGTGATGGCGGTCTGGGACAGTCCCACGGCGGAGGTCGTCGCCGGCCTCGCGGCGGTGGTCGGTCATCAGTTGCCGCTCTTCGCAGGGTTTCGCGGCGGCCGCGGCGCGGCAACGGCGCTGGGCGGTGTGCTCGCAGTGATGCCGATGGGAGCGCTGTTCGCGCTGGCCACCGGCATTCCGATCCTGTTGCGGGTGCGGGTGATGTCGTTGGCGTCGCTGACGGGAGCGACGTCGGCGGCGGTCGGCATGTCGCTGCTGGCGGTCTATGGCGGGGCGCCCGACGCGTATGCGGTGTTCGCCGTTGGGACATGGGCGCTGGTGCTGATCGGCCACAGGGACAACATCGAACGAATTGCGTCGGGAACGGAACGGGTGCTGTCGATGGGCAGGTCCGAGTCGTGAGAGTGATGGTGGTCGGCGCGACGTCGTGGGGATGCACGCTGGCGATCTGCGCCGAACGAGCGGGCCAGGAGGTTGAGGTGCTGTGCCGCTCTGAGGCCGAAGCATCCGAGCTCGCGGCGGCACGGGAGCATCGTCGTCTGCTGCCCGGGATCGCCTTGCCGGAACGGCTCGCCTTTCGCGCCGATGCGCGAGGACGCCCGCCCGAAGTCGTCATCTGGGCGACCCCGTCGCAGCGGCTGCGGGAAAACCTGCGCCTGGTCTTACCCGGGTTGACGCCGGGCGACACCGTGCATGCCTCGGCTGCCAAGGGGCTGGAGCGCGGCTCGCACCAGCGCATGACCGAGGTGCTGACCCAGGAACTGCAACTCGCCGAGCGTGAGCCGCGCGTCGGCGTGATTTCAGGTCCGAACATCGCCCGCGAAGTCGCACGCGGATTGCCCGCCACGACCGTCGTAGCGGCTGAACGGGAGGAAGACCGCGAACGGCTTCAGGCGGCGCTCAACTCAGACTCGTTCCGCGTTTACACGAACGAAGATGTGGTTGGCGTCGAGCTTGGCGGCGCGCTCAAGAATGTGATCGCGATCGCCGTCGGTACAGCGGTTGGTCTGGACATCGGCGACAACGGCAACGCCGCGCTGATGACGCGCGGGCTGTCGGAGATGGCGAGGCTGGGCGTGGCGCTGGGCGCGCAGCCGTCAACGTTCGCCGGACTCGCCGGACTGGGCGACCTGCTGGCCACCGCCAACAGTCCCCGTTCGCGCAATCGCTCGCTGGGAGAGAAGATCGGCAGCGGCCTCACGCTGGACGAGGCGATGGCGGGCAACCCCCACGTGGTGGAGGGCGTCGAGACGACGAGCGTCGTGCTCGAGGTCGCGGAGGCTTTGGATGTGCAGATGCCGATCGCGGAGGTCGTGTCGCGCGTGCTCTTCGAGGAACTGGATCCGCGCCAGGCGATTCGCGTGTTGATGGAGCGCGCCCCGACCGTGGAGGGCTGATGACGACTGCAGACGGACACCCGGACGCGGCCGAGCCGCTCGACGGACTTCGCCGGGTCGTCGCGGCGATCGCTTCAGGTCAGGTCGAACTTGAGCCGCAGGACCTGCACGCGATCTCCAGGCTGCGAGACGGCGCCGGCGACGTCGTCCGGGAACAGCTGGCGGCGTTGGATGCCGAAGGGCGGTTCGCCCTGATCGAGCGTCTGCGCCAGGTGGGCGCAGACGTCGGCGGGTATGACTTTACGGTGGTGTTCGCTTCGATGGCGACGGATGACGACGCCTCGGTGCGGACGGTGGCGGTGACGGGACTGGGACAGTGCGAGACGGCGGGTGCGACCAGCTCGCTGCTCAGGGTCGCGATGTCGATTGAGGAAGAAGACGCGGTCCGGCGCGAGGCCGTGTCCGCGCTGGGCGAAGTGGCGATGAGGGTGGAGCTCGGCTGGGCGTCGAGCGAGGATGCCGGCGATGTCGTGCAGTCATTGCGGGCCATCGCGGAGGATGTCTCGGAGGAGGAGGAGTTGCGCGCATCGGCGCTCTCGGCACTGGCGGTGGCTTCCGACGATTGGGTAGCCGCGTTGATCGAGGCCGCATTCGACAGCGACGCCGCCGCCCTGCACCTTGGAGCGGTCGAGGCCATGGGGCGCAACGCAGACGAATCCTGGCTGCCGGTGCTGGAGAGCGCGCTCGTGGCCGAGGATGACGACGAGCGGCTGGCCGCGGTCCAGGCGATCGGCGAGATCGGCTCCGAGGAAGGCACGCCGATGCTGCTCGAGCTGTTCAACGACCCGTCGGCATCGGAAGAAGTCGTGCGCGGCGCGGTCGCGGCGCTGGGGGAGATCGGCAGCGAGGAAGCGTTGGAGGAGCTGGAACAACTGCGAACCCATCCCGACCCGACCGTGCGCGAAACGGCGCAGGCGGCGTTGGACTCAGCGTCCTGGCTGGACGATGTCGGCGACATCGGTTCGCGTCGCGATCGGGAGTCCTGGGGCGCGTGAACTGACGAGACCCTCTGATAGATTGAGAATCGTCAAGTGCACTGACGAGGAGTAGAGGCGTGCGAAGCCGCAACGAGCGACGTCACACAATGGGAGATCGAAGAACCATCCACAGCGAGAAATCGATCAAGAAGGGCATCGCGGTCAGCGCCGGAGGCGTGGTCTGGCGAGAGACAGGCAGCCAGGGAGAAGTCGAAGTCGTCCTCGTGCAGACGCCGGCCAGACGCTGGTCGCTGCCCAAGGGCACGCCCGAGAACGGCGAGAAGCTGCCCGACACGGCCCTGCGCGAGGTCTCGGAGGAGACCGGCCTGTCGGTCGCCCTCGACGAGAAGATCGGCGTCATGCGCTACTCGTTTCCCGGTGAGGAGGCGCGGATCGACAAGGCGGTTCACTTCTGGCTCATGCAACCGACCGGCGGCTCATTCAAGAATCACGACAATGAGCACATCGACGTGCGCTGGGTCGGTCTGGGAGACGCGATGCGCATGGTCAGCTACCGCAACACGGCGTCCCTGCTTGAGGACGCCGCCGCGATGCTCAATCGGCGGGTCGGTCCGACCCAGGGATAACTGACGGCGTAGCCTGCGGCTGAGGCGATCGAAGGTCGGGTGAATCCGATGGTGACCAGTCCGGCGGATGTCGTGGCCGAGGGGCAACTGGTCTTGCTGCGCCGCAAGCGGCTCGACGATGCTGAACTCGACTGGATCTGGCGCACCGACCCGGAACTGGCCGAACTCGACGCCGCGCCGATTACCCCGCTCACCTTCGAGCAATACCGCAATCAGTACGCCTGGCAACTACGCTCGACGCCGATCTACCGCTCGACCTTCGCCGTCGAGTCGCTCGACGAGCCGCGACACATCGGCAACGTGATGTACTACAACACTGACTTCCAGCGTCGCGAGACGGAGTTGGGCATCCTGCTGGGCGACCGGACGACGTGGAACGGCGGCTACGGTCGCGAGGCGGTGGGTTTGTTGCTCGACTACGTGTTCACCAACACGTCATTGACGCGGGTCTATCTGCACACGCTGGACTGGAACGTTCGCGCGCAGCGGGCGTTCGCGGCGGCCGGCTTCCAGGATTGTGGCCGCGTGCGCCGGGGACGGCACCGCTTCCACCAGATGCACGCGCTGAGGGAGTGGTTCTGGGATCGCGAATACCAGCAGCGCAGCGCTCGGGCGCGGTGACGGAGCCAGCGCGTTCCTCTCCCCCCGCGCGAGCGGGGGGAGAGGCCAAAGGCAGAGGGGGGCGCGGACTAAGCAGCCGACAGCGGCCTGCCCCCCTCAGTCCCTCCGCCTTCGCGGGGGCAGGCTCCACAGGACAGCTCCCCCCGCGTCGCGGGGGGAGCGAAAGTGAAGTCAGGCATCAATTGCGGCTGGGGAGAACGACGACGCCCTGACCGGGGGTGCTGACCGAACCGTCGGCGCGGACACCTTCGATGTTGAGTTCAACGATGTTGCGCTCGCCCTCCGTGTACTTACGGGTCACGGTGCCGCGCAAGGTGAACTTCTTCTCCTGCGCCGACTCGCGGCCCTGGGCCGCCGGGTCCATGCCGCGATACGAGCACTGCACGCGCTTGACCTGACCCTCGGGGCCGGCGAAGCGCCAGAGCAGCTCGCCCAGGAAGGCGTGCTTGAGCGCGCCGTGGACGATGATGTCGTCGAGGCCGGTGTCCTGGGCGTAGGACGTGTCGTAGTGAATCTGGTAGAAGTCGCCGGATCCGGCTGCCCACTGGACGAGCTGCTGGCTGGTCGGGCTCTTCTCGAGTTCGGGGATGCTGTCGCCGACTTCGATGTCCTCGAAGTAGATCTGGTCCGGCACTGCGTCTGTCATTGGGGTACTCCTCGGGTTTGCTGGCATTCTAGGCCATGAACGTGCGCATTCGTGCGGATCCCCGCGTGACGCGGGGACTGGGTTAGTCGCCGGGGCGGGGGTAGGAGATGCCGGTGCCTCGCGAAATGGCGACGACCTTGCCGTGCTGGTTGGTGTAGGTCGTCTCCGACACCTGGATCAGCATCGGCACGCCCAGCGCGCCGCTCCAGCGCTCGTTCAAGGAAGCAAGCGCGGTCGCGGATGTGAGCGTATCGCCGGCGCAAATCTGCTCGCCGGTGTACTCGATGTCGGTGCCGCCGTTGAGGACCAGCGGATATGGCGAACGGAACCCCCCGCCGCCGCGCCGACCGCCAAACGTGGGGTCGGAGTCGGCCGGGTTGTAGATTGGCGTGCCGAGGTAGCCCGGAGGCGCCGGCAGGCTGCGGAAGCCGCGCTCTTGGGCGACGGCCTCGTCGTAGAAGGCGGGGTCCACGTAGCCCACCGAGCGTGCGAACATGCGCACGCTGGTGGTCGTCAGTTCGCTGGTTGTTTCCGGACCCTTGACGCCGATCAGGGCGCGCATTTCGTCGGTGATCGCCGACTCAAACTCTTGATCTGCCATGAGGCTCCTCCCGTGCTGGTCAGTTGCGTGTTGCTCTGCGAATGGTCACACGGAGTCTAGCTGCCGCCGGCGCTAGCTCCGACGATCCTGAACTTGGGCGCCCGCGAGGGCACGGCAAACTCTTCGCCAGTCTCCATGTCGACGGCGCAGAAGTTACCGTTCTTGAGCTCATGAACCAGGTCCTGCCAGGTCTCGATCGAGTCGGTCTCGAACCAGGTGGCGACCTTGCCGATGTCGTGCACGGCGTGGGAATCGGTACCCGCGGTGCCGTTCATTTCCGAGGCGGCCGCGAGGTCGGCGGAGAAGCGATTCTCGCGCTCCTTGCCCCGACCGTTGAGGATTTCCAGCGCGATCACGTGCTCCATGGCGCTGTTGTTGAGCGCCCGCTCGACCGCGATGTCCCAGTCTTCCTGGTTGTCCTTCCAGGCGATCTGGCGCCGATAGGGGTGCGCCAGCACCAGCGCGCCGCCGCGTTCGTTGACGTGCTCGGCGAGACGCTCGACCCGGTGCATGCCAAAGACGTACTTTTCCATGCCCCAGGCGAGGATGTGGCCGGGATCAGTTGAGACCTCGCAACCTGGAATGATGATGATCCCCACCTCTTCGGCGATCTGCTGTACCTCCTCGTGGGGCCACAGGGCGTCGTGCTCGGTGAAGGAGATGGCGTCGAGACCGGCCTCCTTGGCGCGGACGGCGAGGTCACGCGGGTCGAGCACCGAGTCGTGCGAGCGCGGCCACGTGTGGTTGTGAAGGTCAATCAGCATGCAGAAGTCTCACTGCCAGGTGGGGTTGCGGGATGGACTGGTGAGCGCGATAGCGTCCCACATGCTATCACCCCAACCCGCAAAGGCCGTGCCTCCCGACATCGGACGCCGGCGATTGAGTGAGTTGATGCTGGTGCATATACTCCCTCAGAGCCGCCTGCCGATGTTGGCGCGGCTCTGATCCGGAGCGGGGTCAATCCAGATGGACAATGTCCTGGAGCAGTACGCGCACCTCGGCATTTTGCTGATCTTCGCCGCGATCTTCCCGTCGCTCCCGCTGATCGCTTCATGGGCGTTCTTCAAGTTCGGTTTGCGTCCACGGATGCCCAATGCGGTCAAGTCCGACACCTACGAGTGCGGCGTGGAGACCGAGGGGCCGACCTGGGTCCAGTTCAACTTCCGCTACTACCTCGTGGCGCTGATCTTCGTGCTCTTCGACGTGGAGGTGATCTTCCTGTTCCCGCTGGCGGTCGCGCTCGATTCGGTCGTTGTCACCGGCATGGTCGCGGCACTGATCTTCATCGCCGTGCTGTTCCTGGGGCTCGTCTACGAGTGGCGGCGCCAGGCGCTGGAATGGCGCTGACGTGACCACGCAGTACGACGCCACCGCGGCGATGGAGATTGTCAACGCGAGCGCGCCGGGCGCGGCCTGCGTCGACGAGGGCGTGCTGTACCTCGAACCGGACACGCTGGCCGACTCGATCCGAACGCTGCGCGACTCGGATCAGAGCGACCTCGTGTTCCTCTCCAACCTGACCGCGGTCGACCACGAGTTGCACTTCGAACTCGTCTACCACCTGCAGTCGCTGGACCTGAATCACATCTTGCAAGTCAAGGCGCGCATCTCTGATCGCGAGGATCCGGCGCTGCCGTCGCTGACCGGCGTGTACCACGGAGCTCACCTCCAGGAGCGCGAGGTCTTCGACCTGTTCGGCATCCGCTTCGAGGGCCACCCGGATCTGCGCCGGATGTTCCTCTGGGACGGCTTCCCCGGCTATCCGCTGCGCAAGGACTTCCTGCAGATGCCCGGCCAGGTGCGCGCCGGATTGCCCGGCTTCCCGCACGAGAGCGAAGAGAACGCCTGGCCGGTGCCGGGCAGCGTCCCGCAGCGTCCGCTGCATCCGAACGACCCGCAACCCGAAGGCGAGATCGTGGTCGCCGAAGAGAGCGAGGACCCGTCGTGACAATGTCCGACGACACCCGCCTCGCCATGCAGGGCACGATTGAAGCGCTAACGGCCGGCGACGGTTCCGAACCGGTCGTGGTCAATCTTGGTCCGCAGCACCCGTCCACGCACGGCGTGTTCCGGCTCAAGGTCACGCTGGACGGCGAGATCGTGCAGGACGCGGAGATGCGAATCGGCTACCTGCATCGCTCGATGGAGAAGCTGGCCGAGGAACGCAGTTACACGCAGAACATTCCCTTCACCGACCGAATCGACTATCTGGCGGCGATGTCCAACAACCTCGCCTATTGCCTCGCGGCCGAGGAGTTGCTGGGCGTCGAGGTCCCGCCTCGAGCGCAGGCGATCCGGGTGATGTTCGCCGAGCTGCAGCGGGTCGCCTCCCACGCGATGGCGAACGGCACCTTCATCAACGACTGCGGCGCCTGGCATACGCCGCTGTTCCACATGTTCCGTGACCGCGAGCGGGTGCTCGACATGTTCGAGATGACCTGCGGCGCGCGCTTGACCACGAACTACATGCGGATCGGCGGCGTCGCGTTCGACTTGCCCGACCAGCTGCTGCCGACCCTGGAACAGTTCCTGGCCGACATGCCGGAGAACATCGCCAACTACGAGGCACTGTTGCTGGAGAACGAGATTCTGCACGCCCGCGCCCGCGGCGTCGGCGTGATCTCGCCGGAAATGGCGATCAACTCGTCGCTGTCGGGACCGGTGCTGCGTGCTACCGGCGTGCCATGGGACTTGCGCAAGGCGAATCCGTACTGCGGCTACGAGAGTTACGAGTTCGACGTACCGGTCGGCGAGCAGGGCGACTGCTTCGACCGGTTCCTCGTACGGATGACAGAGGTCAAGCAGAGTCTCAGAATTCTGCGCCAGGTCGTCGACACCCTGCCCGACGGTCCATATCTCGCTGACGTGCCGCTGCATGCGCGGCCGGAGCCGGGCGAGTCCTACGCGCGGGTCGAGTCGCCGCGCGGCGAGCTGGGCTTCTATCTCGTCTCCGACGGCGGGCCGGCGCCCTACCGGTTCCACTGCCGACCGCCGTCGCTGATCAACCTCTCGGCGCTGAAGGAGATGTCGATTGGCGGTACGCTGGCGGACGCGATCGTGACGCTGGGTTCGATTGACATCGTGGTGGGAGAGATCGATCGATGACCGACCTCGCAGGCCTGAGCAGCGTGTTGGGCACGTGGTATGACTTCCGCGACCTGAACAACCTGCAACGGCTGATCACCGAGTGGATCGCCGACTGGGGTCCGGACTGGCTGGCCTCGATCATCACCGGAGTGCTTGGCGCGCTGGGAATCCTCGGCGTGATTGGTCCGACTCTGCTGATCCTGATCTGGGTCGAACGCAAGGTGATCGCGCGCTTCCAGCAGCGCTACGGACCAAACCGCGTGGGACCAAAGGGCCTGCTGCAGCCGGTCGCCGACGCGGTCAAGCTGATTCTCAAGGAGCAGCTCGCGCCGCGGGCGGCGGACAAGCTGATCTTCTTCCTGCCGCCGGTGCTGATCTTCATACCCGGCGTGCTGATCTGGGGCGTCTTGCCGTTTGGGCCGCGGATGTCGGTGGCCGATCTCAACGTCGGCGTGCTGTTCTTGCTCGCGGTTTCGGGTACGGCGGTGCTGGTGATCTTCATGGCCGGCTGGTCGTCCAACAACAAGTACGCCCTATTGGGCGCGATGCGCGCAGTAGCCATGTCGATCTCCTACGAGGTGCCGATGGTGCTGGCGCTGCTCACGCTGGTGGTCTTCTCGGGCACGATGTCGATCAACGGAATTGTCCAGTGGCAGCAGCAGGAAGACGTGATCTTCATCCTGCTCTTCCCGCTCTCGGCAATCGCCTTCTTCTTTGCGGCTTCGGCAGAACTGAACCGCACACCGGCCGACATCTCGGAGGCGGAATCGGAGATTGTCGCCGGCTATCACACCGAGTACTCGGGCATGAGATTCGGACTCTTCTACGCGGTCGAACTCGGCAACACGCTGGTCGTGTCGGCGTTCATCGCCACATTCTTCCTCGGCGGTTGGTGGCTGTGGGGGCTGGACCAATGGGTGCCGAGCTGGATCATCCTGCTGGCCAAGACCGGCGCGGTCTACTTCCTGTTGATCTGGACACGGGGCACGCTGCCTCGGCTGCGCGTCGATCAACTCATGGGCTTCTGCTGGAAGGCGCTCGTGCCCGCAACGCTGCTGTTCGTCGTGGTCGCGTTCGTCCAGCGGACCTTGCTGATTTCCGAGGGCTGGGATACGACCGTGGCCCTACCGATCATGGCCGTGTTCAACATCGCCCTGTCGCTGGGGGCGATCATGCTCTTTGCCCGAGTCGCGCGTCCGGCGCCGTTGCGCCGGCCGGCGCGGATTCGCATGGCCGGTGCTGACATCGGCGGCCTCCGGGCTGCCCGAGAAGTGGCCGCACGGCGCGAGGAGCCGCAGTTGCAGGTGGGCGGCGACTAACCATGAGCGACTTCGGCTTCCACCTGGCGTTCTGGTCCCTGGCCGCGATGACGATCGGCGGCGCGTCGATGATCATGGTCAGCCGCAATCTGATCCACGCCGTGATCTGGCTGGTCCTGTCGATGCTCGGCATCGCCGGGTTGTACCTGACGCTGTCGGCCGAGTTCATCGCGGTCGTGCAGGTGCTGATCTACGTCGGCGCGATCTCGGTGTTGATGCTGTTCGCGATCATG